>JBKJKR010000422.1:0-3202 GCA_046597135.1 Acidimicrobiales bacterium
GTGCTCGGGCTCATCGCGTCGCGTCGCATGCGGCACCGCTGGCTCCCCGTCGCGATGGGCGTCATCATCATCGGTTGGATCGCGCTCGCGTACGAGTTCTTCGACGCACACCCCGATTTGTTGCGTGTCCGGTTGTCGCGCAAGAACGTCAACGCGGCCGGCGCGTCCGACAACTACTTCGACTTCTCGCAGATCTCGACCGGCGGCCGCCTCGTGCAGGTCGTCAGCCTCGTGGTGTGCCTCTTCGTGTGGTTCACCGCGGGTGTCGGCATCCTTCGCCGGCTGCGCTCCGGGTTCTCCGACATCGAGGCCTTCGTGCTGTTGGTGTCCCCTGCGCTGTTCCTCGCGGGCAACAGCTACGGCGGCGAGGGCGTGTTGCGCGTCTATCTCTTCTCCCTGCCGGGCGCGGCCTTCCTCGTGGCATCGGCCTTGTTGCCCCGTCGATCGTCCTGGCAACGTCCCGGCGCCCGCGTCGCCACGTTCGCGTTCCTCGCGCTGGTCGCGGTCGGGTTCACCGTGGCCGGGTTCGGACGCGACCAGTTCAACCTGCTGCGCCCCGGCGAGGTGGCCGCGGCCCGCACCTTCGAGACGTCGGTCGCCCCCAAGTCCACGCTCACCACCTTCGGCGCCTACTGGCCCTACGGGTCCACGGCGAAGTATCCGGCGTTGGGCTTCTACGTGCGATCCGTGCTCGTCGAGAGCCGCCAGTACGTCCACCGCGAGTTCACCGCCGACGACGCGGACCGCATCGCCGACGAGATCCTCGAGGAGAGCCCCGCCGACGACTCGTACCTTGCGGCAAGCGCCTCGCAGTCGGCGTTCATCAGCACCTACGGGCTGATGCCCCCAGGGCAGTACGAGAACCTCATCTCGATCATCGACAGCTCACCGCGCTTTCGGCGCTGGCTCGACAACGGCGATGCCATCATCTGGCGAGTGATACCAGCCTCGGGGTGATGCGGTCCGCGGGTCGCGTGGCTCGCTGAGGCGGACCCCGGTCGCGGTCGAGCGATAACCTCCGCTCGACCAGCTGGAGAAGACCACATGAGCCTGCTCGGCAATCGCGTCCTGCGAACCGAAGACCCGAAGTTCCTCACCGCAGGCGGCGACTACGTCGGCGACGTCGTCCTCGAGGGCGCGGCGACCGCGGTGTTCGTGCGGTCCACCATCGCCCACGCCCACATCACGTCGATCGACACCGCTGAGGCTGCGGCCATGCCAGGCGTGCTCGCAGTGCTCACGTTCGACGACCTCGGCCTGCCCGACATGCCCCCGCCCTTCGGTCCCGGCATGTGGCCCGAGGCGTTCAGCCGGCCGCTGCTCGCTCGCGGCACCGTGCGGTTCGTGGGCGAGCCCGTCGCCGTGGTCGTGGCCGACAGCCTTCATGCCGCCGCCGACGCGGCCGAGGCGGTCGTGGTGGACTACGAGCCGTTGCCGGCGGTGGTCACGCTCGAGGATGCGCTCACCGACCAGGTGCTGCTGTTCCCCGACGCCGGCACGAACAAGCCTTCAGGCATCCCCACGGGCATGGTCGCCGACACCTCGGGCTGCGACGTCGTCATCCAGCAGCGCATGGTCAACCAGCGGGTGGCCGCGGCACCCATCGAACCGCGCACGTCAGCTGCGTACTGGGACGGCGACCGCCTGATCCACTACGCCTCGAGCCAGGGCTCGCACATCGTGCTCGGCGCACTGGCGCAGATCTACCAGCTCACCCCCGACAAGATCCGCGTGATCACCCCCGACGTCGGCGGCGGTTTCGGCGCCAAGGGCGTGCCCAGCCCCGAGGAGGTGCTCGTCGGCGAGCTCGCTCGGCGTGTCGGGCGGCCGGTGCGTTGGAGCGAGTCGCGCACCGAGAACATGACCGCCATGGTGCACGGTCGCGGCCAGGTGCAACAGGTCACCATCGGCGGCACGCGCGACGGCAAGGTGCTCGCGTTCGGCCTCGAGGTGCTGCAGGAAGCCGGCGCGTACCCGGCGCTCGGCACGATCCTCCCCGGCGGCACCTTCCTCATGCACTGCGGGGTCTACGAGTTCCCGAGCACCGGATTCGATTCGAAGTCGCTCGTCACCAACACCACCCCCGTCGGCGCGTTCCGCGGTGCCGGCCGGCCCGAGGCCGCAGCGGCCATCGAGCGAGCCATCGACCTGTTCGCCACCGAGATCGGCATGGATCCGATCGAGGTCCGTCATCGCAACTTCATCGCACCGTTCATGGAAGGCCACACCACGCGCAGCGGCGCCAAGTACGACTGCGGCCGCTTCGGCGACGCGCTCGATCTCGCGGTCGAGCGCGCCGGCTACGCGGAGCTGCGGGCCGAGCAGGCAGCCCGGTTGGCCGCGACGGCCCGGCAGGTGCTCGGCATCGGCGTGTCGTGCTACGTCGAGGTCACGGCCATGGGCGGCGGTGCGGGCGGCATCACCGAGTCGGGATCCGTCGAACTGCAGACCGACGGCACGATCATCGCCAAGACCGGCTCGACCCCGTATGGCCAGGGCCACGAGACCACCTGGGCCATGCTCATCAGCGACGCGACAGGCGTGCCCATGGACAAGATCCGCGTGCTGCACGGCGACACCGACGTGATCCCGTCATCGGGGCTCACCGGCGGGTCGCGCTCGGTGCAGATCGCCGGCTCGGCCATCAGCGACGCAGCCACCCGGCTCGCCTCGAACGCTCGCGCCATCGCTGCGGATCTGCTCGAGGCCGCGCCCGGCGATGTGGTGCTCGACACCGGCACGGGTGAGTTCCACGTGCAGGGCACACCGGCCAAGGCGGTGTCGTGGGCGGCCGTCGCATCGGCGGCCGCCGACACCGGCAGCTTGTTGTTCGCGGACAACGAGTTCGCCCAGCCCGGGCCGAGCTTCCCGTTCGGCGCGCATATCGCCGTGGTCGAGGTGGACCTCGACACCGGTCTGGTCACCCTGGTCCGCCACATCGCGGTCGACGACTGCGGCACCATGATCAACCCGCTGCTCGTCGAAGGTCAGGTGCACGGCGGTCTCGCGCAAGGCGCGGCCCAGGCCTTGCTCGAAGAGGTGCGCTACGACGTCGACGGCAACCCACAGACCGCGAACTTCGCGGACTACGCCGTGATCTCGGCCACCGAGCTGCCCAACTTCGAGCGCGTCGAAATGGAGACCCCGTCCCCGCTCAACCCCCTCGGCGCGAAGGGCATCGGCGAGTCGGGCACCATCGGTG
>JBKJKR010000425.1:0-3721 GCA_046597135.1 Acidimicrobiales bacterium
ACGCGTCCTTGTTGGTGACCGAGTACCCGTACTCGAACCCGAGCGCCGCGTACTCCGACAGCAGTGAGTCGTAGATCCACAGCTGGGAGCCGCCGGTGGCCAGCTTGGCGAGGGGCACGTACTCCTCGCCGGTCTCGTAGTCGACGAGCGTGGAGTGCCGGTGCGAGAAGGTGCCGCGGCGGCTGTCCTGGCCGGTGAGTCGAACTGCGCAACCCTGGTCGAGGAGCGTGCCGAACGCGAGCGCCTCGGCGAGTGCCCAGTCGACCTCGCCCGAGCGGAACATCTCGTCGCGGGCCTCGAACTGTTTGACCAGCTTGGGGTGCACGGTGAAGCCGGGCGGCGTGGACGTGAGTGCGCCGTAGACGCGGTCGAGGGTGTCCTGGGTGACCGCGGTGTGCGCGTGCGGCAAGAGGCCCACGTAGTGAATCGGCGGGCGCGCCTTCAAGCCCTTGGGGGGCGCCGACTGACGCGTCTCGTCGAGCGCTCGCTGCAACCGCTGCTGGAAGTCGTCGAGGGAGCGTTCGGCCTCTTCGAGCGAGAGGTCGCCGCGCTTCATGAGCGCTTCGGTGTAGAGCTTGCGCACCGAACGACGGTTCTCGATCTTCTTGTACATCAGCGGCAACGTGTAGCTCGGGTCGTCGCCCTCGTTGTGGCCGTGACGCCGGTAGCAGATCATGTCGATCACGACGTCGCGGTTGAACGTCTGGCGGTACTCGAACGCGAGCTTGGCGAGGCGAACGCAGGCCTCGGGGTCGTCGCCGTTGACGTGGAAGATCGGCGCCTGGATCATCTTCGCGACGTCGGTGGAGTACACCGACGAGCGCGCGGAGTCGGGCGTGGTGGTGAACCCCACCTGGTTGTCGATGACCACGTGCACGGTGCCACCGACGCGGTAGCCCTTGATCTGGGACAGGTTGAGCGTCTCGGCCACCACGCCCTGGCCGGCGAACGCGGCGTCGCCGTGCAACAGAATGGGCAGCACCGGATAGCGACCCGGGGGATCGATCTGGTCCATGCGGGCGCGGGCCATGCCGACCACCACGGGCGACACCGCCTCGAGGTGCGACGGGTTCGCCGCAAGTTCGACCGGGATGACGTTGCCGAGTCGCGAGGTGAACTTGCCCGACTGGCCGAGGTGGTACTTCACGTCGCCCGAACCCTGGATGGAGTCGGGGGAGATGTTGCCGTCGAACTCGCGGAACAACTGGTCGTAGCTCTTGCCGACGATGTTGACGAGCACGTTGAGCCGGCCGCGGTGCGCCATGCCGATGACGGCAGAGTCCATGGCCGCATCGGCGGCCTCGTTGAGGAGCTTGTCGAGGATGGCGATGGCGCTCTCGGCACCTTCGATGCCGAAGCGCTTCTGGCCGACGTACTTGGTCGCCAGGAAGCGCTCGAGCGCTTCGGCGGCCACGAGTCGGTCGAGGATGTGCCGCTGCTCCTCGGGCGCGACCGAGGAGTCGACCCCTTCGACGTGGCGCTGGATCCATTCCTTCTCGGCCGGGTTCTGGATGTGCATGTAGTCGACGCCGATGGTGCGGCAGTAGGCGTCGCGCAGCGCGTCGAGCAGCTTGTCGAGGGTCATGCGGTTCTGACCGCCGAAGCCGGTGTGCGCGCCACCGGAGCTGCCTGTGAGGAACTCGCGATCGAGATCCCAGATGGTGAGCCCGTAGTAGGCCGGGTCGAGCTCGGGGTGGGTGTTCGGTTCCTTCCACGCGAGCGGGTCGAGATCGGCGATGAGGTGGCCGCGGACCCGGTACGTGTTGATGAGCGTGTTGACCTGCGTCTGCTTCTCGAGCATGACGTGCTCGCGGTCGATGGGGTTGACGTCCTTGCGCCACTTGACCGCTTCGTAGGGCACGCCGACGCTGCGGAAGACATCGACGTAGAAGTCGTCCTCGCCGAGCAACAGCTCGTGGATCTTCTTGAGGAGCAGACCCGACTCGGCGCCCTGGATGATGCGGTGGTCGTAGGTGGAGGTGATGGTGACGATCTTCGAGACGCCCAGACCCGCAAGTGCCGTGGGGTCCGCGGCCGAGAACTCGGTGGGGTAGTCGATGGTGCCCACGCCGATGATGCAACCCTGGCCGGGCATGAGACGCGGCACGGATTGCACGGTGCCGACGGTGCCCGGGTTGGTGAGCGACACCGTGGTGCCCGCGAGGTCGTCGGCGCCGAGCTTGTTGGAGCGCACCTTGCGCACGAGCTCCTCGTAGGCGTCGACGAACCCTTGGAAGTCGAGGGTGTCGGCCCTCTTGATGGACGGCACCATGAGGGTGTGCGAGCCGTCGCTCTTGGTGACGTCGACCGCGACGCCGAGGTTGATGTGCGGGTTGCGCACCACACGAGGGCCCGACGGATCGGCCACGTACGTGGAGTTCATGACCGGCATCGAATCGGCGATGGCGCGCACCACCGCGTACCCGATGAGGTGGGTGAAGCTGACCTTGGTGCCGCGGGTGCGCTGGAGGTACCCGTTGACGATCGACCGGTTGACCTCGAGCAGCCGCGCCGGAACTTCGCGGAAGCTCGTGGCGGTCGGCACACCGAGGCTCGCCTCCATGTTGGTCACGATGCGCGCTGCGGCGCCGCGGATCGGCTCGCCGACCGGCGGGGCCGGGGCGGCGGCAGGAGCGGTCGGTGCCGCCGGGTTGACCGGCGCGGCCGGCGCGGCGGCGGGCGGTGCGGGTACCGGCTTCGCGGTGATGACCGCCGACTTGTCGTTTCCGTAGTCGGCGAAGAACTCCTGCCAGCTGGCGCTCACCGACTGTGGATCGGTCTTGTACTGCTCGTACATCTCATCGACGAGCCATGCGTTCTGGCCGACGAGGACCTTCGCTCGAGATCCATCGGCGTGGACCTCGGCAGGGGGTACTTCTCCGGGCATCGTGAGTTCTTCCGTCTCGGGTTCCGTGCCGACGAGTCTAAGGACCCGGGCGGAGAGGTGAAGGCGCTTCGGCCGCCGAGCTTGGTCGGACACCGTGCGAGGCCCGACAACGCGCGTAACGTGCCACTCGTGCGAATCGCGACATGGAACGTCAACTCCCTCGGTGTCCGCCTGGGCCGCGTCGAGTCCTGGTTGGCCGATTTCCGGCCCGACGTGCTCTGTCTCCAGGAGACGAAGCTCGCCGACGACGCGTTTCCCGCGCTCACGTTCCAGGCGCTCGGCTACGAGTCGTTCCACCACGGACAAGGCCAGTGGAACGGTGTCGCGATTCTTTCGCGCGTGGGCATCGAGGATCCCCAGGTCGGCTTCGCCGATGGAGGCGACGACGACCCCGAGGCGCGTCTGGTGTGGGCCAGCTGTGGCGGGGTGCGAGTGGCGAGCTGCTACGTGCCCAACGGGCGCTCGCTCGACAACGACCACTACCAGTACAAGCTCCGCTGGCTCGAGCGCCTGCGAGTGCACCTGGCCGGAGCATGCGCGCTCACCGACGACGTGTGCGTGGTGGGCGACTTCAACATCGCGCCCGACGACCGCGACGTGTGGGACCCGACCAAGCTCGAAGGAGCGACACACGTGAGCCCGCCAGAACGTGCCGCGCTCGCCGCGCTGCTCGACTGGGGCATGGTCGATGTCTTCCGCGCCAGGTACTCGGAGGACGGGCTCTACTCGTGGTGGGACTACCGGGGCGGTAGCTTCCACAAGCGACAGGGCCTGCGCATCGACCTCATCCTGGCGACGCGGCCGCTGGCCGCGCGAATGGCGCACACCCTCATC
>JBKJKR010000024.1:0-7906 GCA_046597135.1 Acidimicrobiales bacterium
CGCCGCCGATCTGGGCGAAGGTCCGTGGGGCCAAGCCGGTTCGCCCACCCGTGTCGGCGCGGTGCGCACCATCGAGGTCACCCGCGCCAACGTGTTGGCCGAAGGCACCCTCGACCAGAAGATCGACACCGTCATGGAGGTGCTCGCCGTGCGCGGCGCGTTCGACATGCGCGACCACGACCAGTCGCGCGAGATCGTCGCCGGCACGGGCGGCACCGGTGGCCCCGCGGTCATCGTCACCGTCGAGCCGTCACGCACACAGGTCACTCGCGAGCTCCTCGGCGAGGCGGCCGCACTCGCCGCGACGATCTCCGGCCACGTCGTCGCGTTCGGGCCCGCACCCGGCGAGCCGCACCGCCTCGCGGCGTGGGGCGCCGATGCCATCGTCGCGTTGCCCGCCGACACCGTCGAAGAGGACGTCGCCACCGCGCTGCGGGGCTACACCGATGGTCACCCCACCTGGGCCATCATCGGCCCCAGCACCGCGTGGGGCCGCGAAGTGCTGTCCCGTGTGTCCTGTGCCATCGGGGCGGGCCTCACCGGCGACGCCGTAGACCTCGAATCGCGCGACGGCCGGCTCGTGGCCTGGAAGCCCGCGTTCGGCGGCAAGCTCGTGGTCGAGATCCTCTGCACCTCGCCCGTGCAGATGGCCACCGTTCGCGCCGGCGTGCTGACGTCACGCACGCCGCGCGACGTCACCCATGCCGACACCACCGTGATCGACGTGCAACCGGCCAGCCGAGTCCGCATCGTGGGCAAGGAGCGCGAGGACGACAGCGACGAGCTCGCGACCGCACCGCTCGTGATCGGTGTGGGCCAAGGGATCAAGCCCGCCGACTACGCAGCGCTCGACACGCTGCGCGACAAGCTCGGTGGTGTGTACTGCGCGACGCGCAAGGTGACCGACAAGGGATGGATGCCCCGGGCGCGTCAGGTGGGCATCACCGGCCACTCGATCTCGCCGAAGCTGTTCATCTCGGTCGGCGCATCCGGCAAGTTCAACCACACCGTGGGCGTGCGCAGCGCCGGCACGATCATCGCGATCAACACCGACCCCGACGCGATGATCTTCGAATGGGCCGGCGTCGGCATCGTCGGCGACTGGCGCGAGGTGCTCGAAGCGCTCACCCCGCGCCTCGAGGCATCGCTCATCCGCTGAGCGACGCGCGCCTGTTCAGTGCAACTGCGGGTGACAGTGGGCGCGGGAACCACTGCCATGGGGGATCTCGCGCCCACAGTCCAGCGGGGCCCGCGGACTGTCGCACCCCTTCAGCATGATGTCGGCTCATGGCACAAGAGCAGAAGCTCCAACGCCTCGCAGCCCGGCAGCACGGGCTTGCCTCTCGACAACAAGTCCTCCGCCTCGGGTTCACCCGCCGCGAGATCGACGGACGGCTCGCACGCGAGCTGTGGGCACGCGCCGCGCCCCGGGTGTACGACGTTGCCCCGGCGCACGCGGATCCGAACCGCCCCTTGCACGCCGTGCTGTTGGCCTGCGCCGGCGTCGCATCGCATCGCATCGCAGGCCTCCTGCACGGCCTGGTCGACGACCGGCCGCCCCGACCCGAGCTGCTCGTATGCGAAGGTCGCCGCATCACCTCGCTCGCAGCAGACGTCCACCGTTCCCACAACCTCGAGGGCCGCGAGGTCGCACGAATCGACGGCATGGCGTGCACCTCGATCCCACGCACGCTGCTCGACCTGGCCCACGTGCTCCCCGAGGAGGCCCTCGATGATTCGGTCAGCCGAGCGCTCGTCTCGCGTCGCACCACGCTCGCCCGACTCGACCGGTACCTCGCCGCACCGCTCGCGGGTCGCCGAGGCGCAACGCCGTTGCGCACCTCGATCGACGGGCATCGCGACCGTACCGGCCTCACCCAAAGTCTGTTGGAGGTCCTCGTCGACCGCGCGGTCGTCAAGGGGAAGCTCCCGTCACCCGTGCGCCAACTCTCGGTGCACGTGAACGGGGAGCGGTTCGACCTCGACCTCGCATGGCCCGAGGAAAGCGTGTTCGTCGAAGCCGACGGCCGCGCGTTCCACAGCACCCGTGCGCAGTTTGCCCACGACCGGCGCCGCCAGAACCTGCTGGTGACCATCGGCTGGCTGCCTCTCCGCTACACGTGGCACGTGGCGAAGCACGACCCGACGCGAATCGTGACCCAGCTACGCACGGTCCTCGACGCACGGCGCAACCGCGGATGACTTTGGGCGCGGGAACCACTGCCACGGGGGATTTCGCGCCCACAGTCCGCGCCGGACGCGGTGACCCCGGTCAGACCACGAAGGGGTCGAAGCGGAACGAGTCGCCGTTGGTGCGCAGGTGGCCACAGCTCGAGCCACCGAAGTGCGTGCCGAACACGCGCACAGGCGTGTCGGCGTAGCGGTCGCGGAACGACGTGCGCGTCGCGGACGCACGCGGCGGATCATCGTCGGCCGACATCTGCCAGTGCGGCGCCACGAACTGGATGGGGTGATGCACCATGTCGCCGGTGATCACCGCCTCTTCACCCGCGGACGACAGGCGCACGCTCATGTGACCGGGCGAGTGCCCGGGGGTGAGCTCGAACCCGATCTCGTCGGTGATGCGGTGCGACTCGTCGATGAAGTCGACGAGTCCGGCTTCGAGCACCGGACGCACCGCGGTGTCGAACGTGACCGCGAAACCATCGGCGCCGCCGTCCCAGTAGTCGTACTCGGTGCGGTTGAACAGGTACCGCGCGTTCGGGAAGGTGGGCACCCACTTGCCGTCGACGAGTTGCGTGTTCCATCCGACATGGTCGAAGTGCAGGTGCGTGCACATCACGACGTCGACCGTGTTGACGTCGAAGCCGGCGGCCGCGAAGTCGGCGAGGAACGTGGTCTCGCGATTCGACAGTGCCTCGTAGCCGGGCACCGGTCGTTCGCCGACACACGTGTCGACCACAACGGTCTTGCCCATCGATTCGATCACCAGCGCGTGGATGGACAACGTGAGATCACCGGCGTCGTCCACGTATTCCGGCCGCAACCAGTCACTGTGCGCCTCGATCAGCGCGGCGTCCGCTTGGGGGAACATGCCGAGCAGCGGCACGGTGGACGCGCTCTCGCGAACCCGAGTGATGCGAATGTTTCCGACCTCGTACCGCATGACGCGGACTCCCCTCTTCAATGCCCACCGGGTGGGTCACAACTGACTGATCGTGTCCTGCACCCGACGGACGAAGTCACGGATGGCACTGATGTCGGTGCTGCCCGATTCCTGCACCGAGACCACGAGGCGACGGCAACCGATCTCGCTGAAGCGACGCATCGTGGGCACGTCGAGCGAAGCGCCGGGCTGCCAGCACCCGGGCCATGCAGTGATCTCGATCGCGTCGGGGTCGCGATGGTGCTCGCGAGCCGTGGCCCGGATGGTCTCGATGCGGACGGCGAGGTCTTCGGGGCCGATCATGTAGGGGAAGAAGCCGTCGCCGAGACGACCGGTGCGCCGCGCCGCGGCGTCACTCGAACCGCCGATGATGATCGGTGGGCCGCCGGGTTGCGCGGGCAGGATGGTGGTGTCGACATCGCGGAACGCGTAGCGATCGCTCAGGTAGGTGCGGTAGCCCGGTTGCCACAGCTCGCGCATGGCGATGATGGTCTCGTCGAGTCGGGCGCCACGCCTCTCGAAGGGCACACCGCATGCCGCGTACTCCTCGACCTGCCAACCGCTGCCCACGCCGAGCCGCACGCGACCACCGGAGAGTGCATCGAGGGTGGCCACGCGCTTCGCGAGGATCGCCGGTTGGTGCAAGGTGGCCACCACCACGGCAGTGCCGAGCAGCAGCCGTTCGGTGCACGCCGCGACGAAGCTCAGGTACTCGAGTGGGTCGGGCATCTGCGTGTCGGGCGAGCCGCCCATGCGCCCGGTCGGCGAGTAGGAGTAACGCGGCTCGTAGTCCTTCGCGACGACGACGTGCTCGACGGCCCAGAGCGACTCGACGCCCTCGGCCTCGAGCATCTCGACGAGCGCCCGAACGTGCCGCGGGTTGTCGGCGCAGCCCTTCTTGAACACGGGCATCACGCCCAACGCGACCGGGTCCCCCATGAGCGGGAACCATAACGCAGCTACCGTGACGCCGACGGAGAGGGGACACAGATGGCGGGCGAGCTGATGGTCATCGACGTCGACGGGCACACCTTCGAGCCCGACGAACTGTGGGAGCGCTACCTGCCGACGTCACTGCACGCGCAGCGCCCCCGCCTCGTGCGCGATGAGCGCGGCACCACCCGCTACGAGCTCGAGGGGCGGGTCATCCCCCAGGGCACGGGACGCGGTGCATGGGTGCCCGAAGGCATGCGTGAATCGGCCGTGCACCGCGAGGGCGCCGTCGACCCGAAGCTGCGCCTCGAGGACATGGATCTCGAAGGCATCGACATCGCCGTGCTGTACGGCGTGGTCTCGCTGGGCTTCTACGCGATGGAGGATCGCAAGCTCTGCAACGCGTTCTGTCGTGCGTACAACGATTGGCTGGCCGACTACTGCGCCGCCGACCCGGCGCGCTTGAAGGGCACACCAGCGCTCCCGCTCAAGTGGATCGACGACGCGTGCGTCGAAGCCGAACGTGTGGTGCGCGACCTCGGCTTCGTGTCGCTCACCGTCCCGTGCGCGGTCGGCGAGCGCAACGCGGACGACCCCGAGAACTTCGCCTTGTACGAGCTGGCCCAATCGCTCGACGTGCCCGTGGGCTTCCACGCGGGTGGCGGTCGGTTCGCCTACAAGAACTTCGTGGACTCCTACGCCCAGCTGCACGCGCTCGAGTTCCCGTTCAACATCATGTTCGCGATGACCACGCTGCTGTGCGGCGGCGTGCTGGAACGGTTCCCGCGTCTACGCGTGGCGCTGCTCGAGGCCGGCGTCGGTTGGGCGCCGTACTACCTCGAACGCCTCGACGAGCACTACGAGCACCGCACGCACGAGTTCCCGAACATCACCAAGGCACCGAGCGAGTACTTCGCCGAGGGACGCATGTTCATCTCGACCGAAGGCGAAGATCACCTGCCGCACGCGTTCGACGCACTCGGCCCCCACTGCATCGTGTGGGCGTCCGACTACCCGCACTGGGACTCGAGCTTTCCGCGCAGCGTCACCAAGGTGACTTCGCGCGCCGACCTCACCGACGAGCAGCGTCAGGCGTTGTTCACGACGAACCCCAAACGTCTCTACGGCTGGGCCTGAGCGATGCACCGGGCATCGGCCGACGAGATCATCGCCCTGCTCGACCTCGAGCCGCACCCCGAGGGCGGCCACTACCGCGAGACGTGGCGCACGAAGCCGGCCTCGGGACGCGACGGCGAACGCGACGCAGGCACCGCGATCTACTTCCTGCTGCGCGCCGGCGAGATGTCGCACTGGCACCGCGTCGATGCCGACGAGACGTGGCACCACTACGCGGGTGATGCGTTGGCGCTGGGCATCGCTGCCACCGCCGCCTCGGTCGCCACGTGGCGCGAGCTCGGGCCCGACATCGTGCGCGGCGAGCGTCCCCAGCTGGTCGTGCCCGCGCACGCCTGGCAGGCCGCGCGCCCGCTCGGCGAATGGACGCTCGTCGGCTGCACCGTGGTGCCCGGTTTCGACTTCGCCGGTTTCGAGCTCGCCCCACCCGACTGGCAGCCCGGCCCCCCACGCTGACCCTCCCACTTTGCCTCTTGGGTTGCGATGTGCGCGCGCAAGGGCGCGGCTCCGCTAGGCCAGCTCTTCGACCGAGCGCACCCGCCCGCTGCCTTGGGTGAACACCACGTCGTTGTAGCCCTGGCCTTCGGGCACCACGTCGAAGATCGCCGGGTTGTTGAAGCCGATGTAGACCGTCTTGCGAGACGCGTCGGGCGCGGTGGGCGGCGGTGCCACGTGCAGCACGTGCGAGTAGTGAACGGTGACATCACCCGGGTCGGCCTCGATGGACACCACCGGCCACGCGGCCTGCTGGGCCGGTGTCGGCGGCAGGTTGGTGTGGTGATGCGAACCGGCGAGGTAGCGGAGCTGTCCGTTCGCCGCGTCGGCCCGATCGAGCTGCACACCGATGTTGAGCGACGGGCACAGCACGGCGTGGCCGCCCATGCCGCAGTCACGATGCCATGGCAGGTCCGACAACCCGCTCACCACGGCCGGGTTCTTCATGACCACCGAATGGCCGTCGAGTCGATCGGGCGATGACCGCAGCGCGCCGTGGTGCCACGACGCGATGCGCACGATGCGCGGGTCCTCGTGCAGCAACGCAAACGCGTCCGAACGTTTGCTGGCGTACGTGAGCCGGCAGCAGACCTCGCGGCCATCGGCATCGGTGGCCCACCACGACCGCCCGTCATCGGGTGTCGCGAGCGCCCGCATGCGGGACGCCTCCGCGTCGAGCACCGCTATCTCGTCCGCCCCGAACACCCCACGCACCACGGCGAAGCCGGCCACGCGCAAGAACGCCGCGATCTCCGCGTCGGCATCGTCGAGCGTGAACGTCTGCGACAGATCGAGCGGCGCGCCGACATGGTCGACGAGTGCCGCCCGCGCCGCGTCGTCGTACAGCGGGCGATCGAACCACAGGTGCTGCAGCACCGGCTCCCACGACGCGAACGACTCGAAGCTGCCACTCGTCACCGCCAGGCGGTTCGCGTACAACAGTCCGAACACCGACCATCGCTCGTGCACGAGGTCGTCGAAGGCGCCCGGGTCGAGAGCGACGACGAGCGGTGCGCCGGCGCCGCGTTCGATCGCCAAGCGGCCACCGGCGGTGCTGTAGGTCCACGCCGACCCGCCGACCACCAATGTGAGCCGCCGGTCGGGGCCGATCTCGGCCACCACGGCCGCACCGCGGGCGCGGCAGGCGTCACCGAGGCGGGCGTGGAAGTCGTCGAAGGTGCTTGCCACATCGAGCGTCGTCATGCACCAACGCTAGATCGACCGACACCGGTGTGTCTTGCGTCACCGGGCTCGGATCAGCGGGTGGTGATCGCCGCGAGCGTGCCGTCGGCGCGGATCTCGACGAACAACCCGCCGATGTAGGTCTCGGCCAGGTCGCGCAGCGACGCCTTGCGATACTCGCCCCGGAACCGGGCGCCGTAGCCCGTGCCGAAGATCCGATCGAGCGTGGCGAAGTCCGCGTCGACGAGCTTGGTCGTGGGGTCGTCGAACGCGAACCACGGCCACACCCAGCTGGTGGATCCGGCATGGATCGACCGGTCGCTCTTGCGCGGCACGAGATCGACGAGTCCGACGACTGCTCGCATGAACTGGGTGCCGCGCGCGTCGGCGAAGCGCCACTGATCGGCGAGGTCGACACCGCGCAGCTCGGCCACGAACGTGGGCTTGGCCCGGGCGAGCGCGGCGAGCGCGTCGAAGTCGCAGGCCGATGCCGCGGCGCGCACCTTGGCGCGAGTGGCGAGCACCGCGGCGGGAAGGTCGCCCCCCTGCGACGCCGGTGCGCTGAGGAACCCCTTGGCCGAGCAGTCGGTCTCGGGCCGAAGGCCCGTGAGCACGGTGGTGAGCTCGGCGTCGGACATGCCCTGCGCGATGAGCGTCGCGGTCGGCCCGCACCGGGCGTCGGGCATGGTCACGGTGGCGAGCACCGAACCGTCGGCAGCCGACGAGATCTCGGCCTTTGAGGCCAGGGCCGGCAGGTCGAGCGTGCGGACCGCCGCACCGGCCGCTAGCGCAGGTGCCCCAGCACCGGTGACGATGGCCAGGCTGTGGCCACTTGCGCCCCGCACGAGCCAGCGACCGTCGTCGGTCGCCCCGAGCGGCGACGCATAGTCGGCGGGCAGCTTCGTGACGAGGAGCGGCACCCGACACGGCGCCGTGCGCGTCGAGACCCCACCGGTGACGCCCGAACCCGACGCGGCCGGCAGACCCGCCGGCGCGGCCGGCACGGCCGTGGTCGACACCTGGCCCCCGACCAGG
>JBKJKR010000123.1:0-12403 GCA_046597135.1 Acidimicrobiales bacterium
CCTTCTTGCCGAGCGGGTCCTACGCCCCGGCGAACCCCTGGAATGGTCACACGCTCGAGTGGGCTTCGAGCTCGCCGCCACCCGTGGGCAACTTCCGCGGGCCCCTGCCTGTCGTGCGCTCCGAGCGTCCGCTGCTCGACGCCGCCGAGAACGGAGGTGCCGTCTGATGGCCACCCAAACCGACCAACTGCTCACGGGAGAGGTGCTGACCCGGCCTCGCACCCTGCTCGTCGGCACGGCGTACGCCACCGCGGCGACCGTCATGGCCTTCGTCGGCCTCTTCGGGTTGTACTTCGCCGAGCGCACGGCCGCCATAAAGGCCGCGGTGCCACCGGCCAACCCCAACACCGCGTGGATCGAAACCGGCACGATCGAGCTGTCCCCCGGCGGCATGATGCTCGGCACCATGGCCATGTCGGTCGTCACCATGGCCTGGGCCGTTTACTCGATCCGGCGTGACGATCGGCCTCGGGCCTATCTGGCCCTGGCGCTCACCGCCCTTTTCGGCGTCGCGGTGATCAACCAGACCGTCTACTACTACAACAGCATGGGGCTCACGATCTCGGGGGCCGACGCCAGCCTCCAGGCCCTGCTGATCTTCGTCATCACCGGTGCGCACCTGGTCATGGTCGGCGGCGCAGTCGTGTTCCTGCTGCTCATGGCCTTCCGTGCGCTGGCGGGTCAGTACTCCAGCCGTCAGGCCGATGGCATCGTGGCGGCATCGATCTTCTGGTACGCCACGGTCGCCGTGTACACGGTCATCTATTTCGGCATCTACGTCGCGAAGTAGGACGCTTCCATGCTCACCACGAGTTTCAAACTGTATTGCGGGATGGCCATCGGGGCGCTCGTCGCCGCGATCACCTTCGGCTACACCACGGGCGGGAGCAACACCGGCCCGCTGTCGTTCGGCTGGAAGGGCGGCGTCGGCAACCACTCCGGCTACCTCATCCTCATGGGCGTGGCGGCCATCTGCGGCTTCCTCGGCATCTTGTTCGTATCGTTCCGCGACGCCGACCCGCAAGCGGCCGCCGAACTGCTCGGCGTCGACCAGCCCCCGGCCCAGCTCCCCACCCAGCCAAGCTACTGGCCACTCATCGCCATGTTCGGCGTGGCGGCGGTGGTGCTCGGCCTGGTCCTGTCGAGCGTCATCTTCGTCATCGGCCTCGGCCTCCTGTTCATCGTGGCCGCCGAATGGGCCATGCAGGCGTGGGCCGACCGGGCAACGGGCGACCCGCAGACCAACCGCGAGCTTCGCGACCGGGTCATGCATCCGATCGAAGTGCCGGTGGTCGCCGCGTTGGCAATCCTGGCCGTGCCGCTCGGCGTGTCCCGGGTGTTCCTCTCGTCAAGCAAGCTGGGCGCAGTGTGGATCGCGTCCATCGTCGCCACCGTCGTGCTCGCCATCGCGGTGCTCCTGGTTCTCAAGCCCCGCATCTCGAAGAACATCGTGGCCTCCATCGTGCTCGTCGGCGGCCTCGCCTTCATCGCCGGCGGCATCACTGCCGCAGTGATCGGTGAGCGCGACTTCGAGCATCACGGCGACGACACCGAGCACCCGGCCGAAGGGGAGTGACTGTGAAGCGCATTCGTTCGCCGCGCACCGGTTCGATCGGCGCGTTCCGTCGCGGCTCTCGCCGCGCGCTCGCGCTGGTGGGCACCCTCGGGGTCTCCGCCTTCGTGACCTCGTGCGCGAAGGGTGCCGAGCTCGACACCATGAAGCCCGAGGGCCCCACGGCCACCGACCTGCACAACTTGATCGTGCCGGTGTTCATCGTGGCCGGCATCGTTCTGGCCTTGGTGTTCGGCGGCACGCTGCTGATGATCCGCAAGTTCGGGGTCAAGGAATACACCGAGACCGACTTCCCCGAGCAGATCCATGGCAACACCCGCCTCGAGATCGGCTGGACCATCGTCCCGGCCCTCATCCTGGCCGTGGTGGCCGTCTTCACGGTCGCCACCGTGCAGACGCAGAACGACTACAACAAGGACGAGGCCATCTCTGTGGTGGTCGTCGGCCAGCAGTGGTGGTGGGAGTACCGCTACTACGACGGTGGCTTCGACCCGGCCGAGAACTACGACCCGGGCATCGACGTCCGCCTCGACGAGATCCAGAACCGCAAGGGCAAGACCGAGAAGACCCCGGTCATCGTCACCGCCACCCAGCTCGTGGTTCCGGTGGGCACCGAGATCGACCTCTACATCACGTCGCGCGACGTCATCCACTCGCACTGGATCCCCGCCCTGAACGGCAAGCGCGACGCAGTTCCCGGCCGCATCCAACCGTGGAAGGTCGAAGCTGACGATCCCGGCGTCTACTTCGGGCAGTGCACCGAGTTCTGCGGTCTGTCGCACTCACGCATGCGCATGCAGGTCGTGGCCATGACCGAGGCCGACTACCAGACCTGGTGGGCCCAACAGCTGGCCCCCGCGAAGGCCGGCACCAAAGCCGGTCAGGCGTGGCTCGATCAGCAGAAGGCCATCACCGCCGGCACGTTCGACATCAAGACCAACCCCTCGGTGGCGCTCCCCGCGCCCACCGAAAGCGCGCTCGATCGCGGCATGGAGATCTTCCGCGGCCAGTGCACGCGTTGCCACCTCGCCTCGGGCATCAACGAGGACATCTACACCGGCGAGGCGCAGCAGGTGTCCAAGGCGGCGCCGAACCTCACGCACTTCGCGTCGCGCACCACGTACGCCGGTGGCATCTTCAACCTGTACAACCCCGACGGCACGGTCAACCGGCCCCAGCTCGAGGCCTGGCTCCGCAATCCGCCGAAGGAGAAGGACGCGTACGCCGAGGGCGAACGTGGCATGCCGAACCTCCAGCTGAGCGAGCCCCAGATCAACGACCTGGTCGAGTTCCTGCTGTCCATGGGCGAGAAGCCCTCGACCGACGTCATCGCCAAGACCGAGGTCGAATGATGTCGTCTCGTATGTGCACCGTCGATCCCTCCGCCCCCCGTCTCGGGAGTGACCTCTGATGGCCATCATCGAACAACCCCTCGCGATCGGCACCGGCCGCGCGCCCGAGGTGCGCTCTCCGCTGGGCGTCTTCACCCGGCCGACCGCCAAGACCGGCTGGAAGTCCTGGGTCACCACGGTCGATCACAAGAAGATCGGCATCATGTACGGCGCAGCCGGCCTGGTGTTCTTCCTGGTCGGTGGCATCGAAGCCCTGCTGATCCGCATCCAGCTGGCCCGCCCCGACGGTTCGCTGCTCAGCGCCGAGACGTACAACCAGATCTACACCATGCACGGCGTCACGATGATCTTCCTCGTGGCCATGCCGCTCGGCGCCGCGTTCTCGAACTACTTCATCCCGTTGCAGGTGGGGGCCCGTGACGTGGCCTTCCCCCGGCTCAACGCATTCAGCTTCTGGTGCTTCCTCGTCGGCGGGCTGTTCCTCAACTCCTCGTGGATCTTCGGCGGCGGTGCCGACGGCGGTTGGTTCGGCTACGCACCGAACACCGGTGTGGCCTACTCGCCCGGTCACGGCATGGACTTCTACGCCCTCGGCCTGCAGATCACCGGCATCGCGTCGCTCGTGGGCGCCATCAACCTGATCACCACGGTGCTCAACATGCGCACCAAGGGCATGAGCCTCATGCGCATGCCGGTCCTCACGTGGATGTTGCTGGTCACCCAGTTCCTCCTCCTGTTCGCCATCCCGGTGATCACGGTGGCGCTGTTCCTGCTCACCTTCGACCGTCGCTTCGGCGCCAACTTCTTCCAGGTCGAAGCCGGCGCCGACCCCTTGCTGTGGCAGCACCTGTTCTGGATCTTCGGCCATCCCGAGGTCTACGTGCTCGTGTTACCGGCGTTCGGCATCGTCTCGGAGATCATCCCGACGTTCAGCCGCAAGCCGATCTTCGGGTATTCGTTCATGGTCGGCTCGGGCATCGCGATCGGCTTCATGGGCTGGGGCGTGTGGGCCCATCACATGTTCGTCTCGGGCATCGGGCCGCTCTCGGTGACCGCGTTCTCGTTGTCCACGATGTTCATCGCCGTGCCCACGGGGGTGAAGATCCTCAACTGGCTCGCCACCATGTGGGGCGGTCGGCTGCGGTTCGAAGTGCCGATGCTGTACGCCATCGCGGTGCCCGCCATGTTCACCATCGGCGGCCTCTCGGGGGTCACGCACTCGGTGTCGCCGGCCGACACGCAGCAGACCGACACGTACTACATCGTCGCCCACTTCCACTACGTGGTGTTCGGCGGCATCATCATGGCCTTCTACGGCGGCTTCTACTTCTGGTGGCCCAAGATCTTCGGTTACAAACTCGGTAGCGGCCTCGGCAAGTGGAACTTCTGGCTGCAGCTCATCGGCATGAACATGACGTTCGGCCCGATGCACATCCTGGGTCTGCAAGGCATGAGCCGCCGCATCGATCACTACTCGCCCGGGTTCGGTTTCGACTTCTGGAACCTGATCGTCTCGATCGGTGCGTTCATCATCGCCCTCTCGGTGGCCGCGTTCCTCGTGAACGTGATCCTGAGCACCGTGCGCTACAAGCGGGGACTCATTCCTCCTGCCGGGCCCGATCCCTGGGACGCGCGCAGCCTCGAGTGGATGACCGCGTCCCCCGTGCCCGAGCACAACTTCGACGAGGAGATCGAGGTCCACGGCCTCGATGAGTTCTGGCATCGCAAGTACGGCTACGACAAGGACCACAAGGTGGTCCGCATCGCCACGGCCGAAGAGGTGGCCCAGAAGGGCGACAACAAGAACGTCCACCTGCCGTCGCCCTCGTACTGGCCGCTCGTGGTCGCGCTCGGCCTGCCGATCATCGGCTACGCACTCATCTTCAACCTGCTGCTCGCCATCCCCGGCGCGATCTTGGTGCTCGGCGGCGTCTACGGCTGGGTGATGGAACCGCCGGACGATCCGAACGGCGCTCATGGACATGACGCGCCGCACGACGACCCGTCGTCCGGGCTCGCACTGGCCACCGTCGGAGCCGAGGAGGTCGGCAATGGCTGACGTCGTTGTTGCCACGCACGCCCCGGCCGAGCACGCCGCCGATCACGGCCACGGCGGCTCCACCGGCATCTCCAACACCAAGTTGGCGATGTGGTTGTTCCTCGGTTCGGAGTGCTTGCTCTTCGGTGGGTTGATCTCGACCTATCTGCTGTACAAGAACCGCATCGCCGAGGGGGCCATCGGCCCCGAGACGGTGTTCGACATCCCGTTCACGTCGGCCAGCTCGTTCGTGTTGCTCATGAGCTCGCTCACCATGGTGCTGGCCCTGTCGGCCATCCAGCGGGGCGACGAACGCAACAACCGCATCTGGCTCCTCACCACCGCGGTGCTCGGGGCGATCTTCATCGGCGGGCAGGTGTACGAGTTCACCAGCTTCTATCGCGAGGGTTTGGGCTACACCACCAACATCTTCGGGTCCGCCTTCTACACGCTCACCGGCTTCCACGGGGTGCACGTCAGCATCGGCATCCTCATGTTGATGTCGTTGTTCGTGCGGTCGTATCGCGGGCACCTGCATCAGGCCCAAGCCGAGACCGTCGAGATCATCGGCCTGTACTGGCACTTCGTCGACGTCGTGTGGATCTTGATCTTCACGATCGTCTACCTCATTCCCTGAAGGAGCGGTTTCGATGAGCACTGACACCGAAACGCACGCGCCGAGTGCGCACGAGGCGGCGGATGCCCATGCGGGCGGGCACGACCATCCGTCCGATCTGAAGTACATCAAGATCGCGGGCATCCTCGCCGCGCTCACGGTGATCGAGGTACTCACGTACACCTTCGACATCACCGGTGGCGCACTGGTCGCGATCGTGATCCCGCTCATGCTGGTCAAGTTCGTGATCGTGGCCGGCTACTTCATGCACCTGAAGTTCGACTCGAAGCTGTTCACCACGATGTTCGTGGCGGGCTTGGCCTTCGCCGTGGGCGTCTACTGCGTGCTGCTCACCATCTTCGAGTTCTGGTAGCCCGGTGCTCCTCGCCGCCGGCACCGACCCGTGGAGCTGGCAACCACACCCCGAGGTGTGGGTGCTCGTCGCGGGCATCGTGATCGTGGGGGGCTATGGGGTTCGGGTGATCGCACCGAAGGTGGTGCCCCCCGGTCAGGTGGCGGTGACCCGGCGCCAGAAGGCGTGGTTCTTCGGCGCGGTCGCGCTGTTGTGGTTCTCGGCCGACTGGCCGATGCACGACATCGGCGAGCAGTACCTCTATTCGGTGCACATGGTGCAGCACCTCATCTTGTCGTTCGTGGTGCCACCGATGTTCCTCATGGCCACGCCCGAGTGGCTGGCCCGCCTGGTGTTGCTCGACGACGGCCCGGTGTCGCGGTGGATCCGCAAGCTGGCCCGCCCGGTACCTGCGGCGGTGCTGTTCAACGGGTTGATCATCTTCCTGCACTGGCAGGGTGCGGTGAACGAATCGGTGCGCAACGGCCCGTTCCACTTCACCATGCACGTGCTGCTGTTCGCCACGGCGTTGCTCATGTGGACCCCGGTGGTGGGTCCGTTGCCCGAGCTGCGCATCAGCCTGCCGGCGCGCATGATCTATCTGTTCATGCAGTCGGTGGTGCCCACCGTGCCCGGCGCGTGGCTCACCTTCGCCCAGAACCCGGTGTACCGCATTTACGACCGGCCGTTCCGGCTGTGGGGCATCGGCGTGCTCGACGATCAGCAGGCCGCAGGCGCCATCATGAAGATCTTCGGTGGCTTCTACCTGTGGGCCATCATCGCCGTGCTGTTCTTCCGGTGGGCGGGGAGTGCCGAACGCCAGGACGGCAACCGCTATCGCATCGTCGGCCAAGACGACCGGCCACCGTCGGGCGACCCGGCCGAGGTCAGCGGTGTGGTGCCCGAGGGCCTCACCTACGAGCAGTTGGCCGAGCAGTTCGAACGCATCGGCCCGGCCCAGCGCGAACCGGTTCCCGGTCGGCGCGACCCCGGCGCCGACCACGGATCCCCGCCGGTCTGACCCTCGAATTGGCGCACGTGGCCATGCCGCGGCGCCTACCGTGCTCGCCATGCTCGACATTCGCCGCATCCGTGCCGAACCCGACGCAGTGAAGGCCGCGCTCGGGCGGCGCGGCCACGACACCTCGGCCCTCGACGAGGTCATCGCGCTCGATCGTGAACAGCGCAGCGTCGGCGAACAGCGCGACCTCGTGCGCAGCGAGATCGGCGGGTTGTCGAAGCAGGTCGGTCAGCTCCGGCGGGGCGGCGCAACCGCCGAGGCCGACGAGCTCATGGCGCGCAGCCGGGCCCTCGGTGACGACGAGCGCACGCTCACCGTGCGCGCCGACGAGCTGGCCACCGAGGTGCGCGAGCGCCTGCTGCGCATCGCCAACACGCCCGCGCCCGAGTGCCCCGACGGCGACGACGAGTCCGCCAACGTGGTTCTGCGGGTCGAGAACTTCGACGCCGATGCGTACGCGCCGCATCAACGCGTACCCCACTGGGAGATCGGCGAGACGCTCGGCATCCTCGACGTCGAGCGCGGCGCCAAGATGTCGGGCTCGATGTTCGTGCTCTACCGCCGCAAGGGCGCGGCGCTGGTGCGGGCGCTGGTGCAGTACGCGCTCGACCGCAACGCCGACGCCTACGAAGAGATCCGCCCGCCCACGTTGGTGCGCACCGACACCATGATCGCCACGGGCCACCTGCCCAAGTTCATCGACGACGCGTACCACCTCGAGCGCGACGACCTGTGGGCCATCCCCACCGCCGAGGTGCCGCTCACCTCGTTGGCGCGCGACGAGATCCTCGACGAGGCCGCGTTGCCCATGCGGCTCATGGCCCACACGTCGTGCTTCCGTCGTGAAGCCGGCTCCGCGGGTCGCGACACGCGCGGTCTGTTGCGCGTGCATGAGTTCGACAAGGTCGAGATCCTGGCGTACACCACGCCCGAGCAGGCGCACGCGGCGCACGACGACATCCTCGGCCGGGCCGAGGCGCTCATCCGCGACCTCGGGCTTGCGTATCGCATCGTCGACATCTGCACCGGCGACCTCGGCAGCAACTCGGCGCGCACCTGGGACATCGAGGTGTACGCGCCTGGCGCCGACCGGTGGCTCGAGGTGTCGTCCTGCAGCTGGTTCGGCGACTACCAGGCCCGCCGGGCCAACATCCGCTATCGACCGAGCGGCCAGAAGGGCACCCAGCTCGTCAACACGCTCAACGGTTCGGCGCTCGCCGTGCCCCGCGTGTGGGCTGCCCTCGTCGAGACGTACCGCCAACCCGACGGGTCCATCGCCCTGCCCGACGTGCTCGCGCCGTACCTCCGGGGCGACCCGGTGATCCCGGTCCCGTGAGGAGCGCGCGGTCATGAGCACCCCGGTCGACCTGGCGGCGCTGCGGGCGCAGTTCGATGCGCAAGGCCTCGAGCCGGCCGACCTCGACGCCGACCCCATCGTCGCGTGCCGGGCATGGATCGCCGAGGCCCGAGCGGCCGGGTTGTTCGAACCCGACGCCATGACCCTGGCCACCGCCGACGCCGGCGGTACGCCCTCGGCGCGCGCCGTGTTGCTGCGCGGCCTCGACGAGCACGGCTTCGTGTTCTTCACCAACTACACGAGTTCGAAGGGCCTGGCGCTCGACGGGAGCGGCGTGGCCTCCCTGCACTTCTTGTGGACCGCCATGCGCCGCCAGATCCGCGTCGACGGTCTGGTGCAGCGCACCACCGTGCACGAGTCCGACGTGTACTTCGCGTCACGCCCGCGCGACCGCCAGATCGCCGCGTGGGCGTCCGACCAGTCGGCGGTCATCGCCTCCCGGGCCGAGCTCGATGACGCGTTCGGGGCGACCGCCGAACGGTTCGCGGGGGGCGAGGTGCCGCGTCCGCCGCACTGGGGCGGCTACCGCGTCATCCCCGAACGCATCGAGTTCTGGCAGGGCCGCGAGGCGCGGCTGCACGACCGGCTGCGCTACGAGCGGTCGGCCGGCGTGTGGACGGTCTCGCGACTCGCCCCCTGACCCTTTCCGCCGCGGCGGGTGGCCATGAACGCAGCGACCGCCGCCACGGTGGCCAGGCCCAGCATGAGCCCCAGGCGTACTGCGCCGACGTTCTGGACCCACGTCGCGGCGCGGCCCTGCAGCTCGGTGAAGTACTCGACCACCGGATCGTCGACCACTGTGTCGGATCGGTTCGCGCGGATCTCGTAGGTGCCGTAGTAGGTGATGTACGCGCCAGAGAGCAGCAGCAGCACGGCTGCGGCCCGATTCACGTAGGGCATGGCGCGCCGCAACCGGCGCACGAACCCGTTGCGGGCGAGTGCGGTGTACACCGTGAGCGAGATCACCACGACACCCATGCCGAGGCCGTACATGACGAACGTGACCACGCCGCTGAGAAAGCTCTGGTGGCGGAACGTCGTCGCCGTCACCGCGAGGAACGGGCTGATGGTGCAGCTCAGTGATGCGACGGCGTAGGACACGCCGAACACGAACATCGACCCGAGCTCGCGCGAGCCGGTGCCCTTCTCGAGCTTCGGCAGGCGCAACACCGGCTCGAACCCACGGAGCATCGCGACGGCCAACGCGATCAGCCCGAAGCCGATGACCACGGTGAGGTACGGGACGTAGTCGAGGAGCGCTCGCGACAGGTTCGAGATGATGGTGCCGGTGATGGCGAACACGGCGACGAACCCGGCGGTGACGCACAGCCCGACCACCGCGGCGCGCCCGAGCCCGGGGTCCGACGCCGACCCGGCGGTGCGGTCGCGGTCGCGGTCGTCCGAGCCGAGGAAGTACGACAGGTAGGCGGGCAGCATGGCGAACCCGCACGGGTTGATGGTGGCCACCATGCCGGCGCCGAAGGCCAGTGCGAACGGGCCTTCGAGCATCAGAAAAACGCCTTGTCGATCATGTCGCGCAACGTGTCGGCGGTGAGGGCACCGGTGTGGCGCGCCGCGACGGAGCCGTCGGGGCGCAACAACGCGGTGAATGGCATGCCGATGGCCCCGAACGCCACCGACAGCTCACCGTCGGGGTCGCGGGCGATGCGGTAGGTCACGCCGGTCTGGGCTACGAGCTTGCGGGCATCCTCGGGGGATTCCTGGGTGCTGAAGCCGATGAACGTGACCCGGCCGGTGTACTCCTGGTGGATCTCTTCGAGCGCCGGCATCTCGGCTACGCACGGCTTGCACCAGTTGGCGAAGAAGTTCACCAGCACGGGCGTGCCGGCGTTGGTCTTCAGCGTCGAGCTGCCTCCTTCGAGCATTTCGTACGGGGTGTTGATGAGCTGCTCGTCGGCGTTGTCGTCGCCACCACCGGAACAGGCCGCGAGCACGAGGGCGGCGACCAGCACCACCGCGACCACGAGCCCGCCCCGCGGCCGGCGCGACATCCGAATCATGCTGGTGAAGGTAGCGCCGCCCCCGGGTGGCGCGACCTCACGGGCCCCCACACCATGGGCTGCCGGGCAGGCGACCGCTCGTCAAGCGTCACGGTCGCTCGCCTTCGCAGCCCATGGTCGGTGTGGTGGCCGGGCCCACGTGGGCCCGGCCCGGGTGTGTGTGGCCGGGCCCTCGTGGCCCGGCCCCGCCTCATGCGGTGCGGACGAGCGCCACGAGGTGCTCGGGGATGGGGATCATCGGGATCTGATCCTCGGGCCGCGGGTGCTTCGGCGGGCGGCCACGACGCCGCTTCACCGCGAGCATGCGACCGTTGAGGAACAGCTGGCCGCCCCACACGCCGAACGGTTCCTCGTTGAGGATGGCCTGCTCGAGACAGGCCGCCATGACCGGGCACTCGGCGCAGATGCGCTTCGCGTCGGCGATCTCGCCGAGGTCCTCCGAGAAGAACAGGGCCGACGGCACGCCCTCGGTGCGGCAGCGGGCCTTGGTCTCCCAGTTGGTGGTCAGTGCGGTCGGGTAGGTGTCGGGTGGGGTGAGTGTGCTCTGCGGGGCGGGCGTGCCCATCGCGTTCTCTTTGTCATTTCCACCCGCTGGTCGCCCCCCGGGTGGGTCCCGCCCCGGAGGGCGGGGGAATCTGATCTGGACCTGGTCCGTAGGGCAGGTCCGGGAATCGCTCCGAAAACCACAAAGGCCGCCGGTTGCCCGGCGGCCTCAGGAGTTCGTACGTCGCGGTTGGGGTGGTTCACCCCGGCGACGGCTCCTTCAGCCGCTCGTGCTTGGTGTTCGGCATGGCCGAGAAGGTCGAGGCGCCACACCAAGCGGAAAACGCACGATGGCGCGCCACAGCCACGAACTGGTACGACTTCTCGTTCAGTTGGTGGAGTGCGGTGTTCATCGTTCGACTTCCTGAGTTGGGGCCCCACAGGTGGGCCGTCGACTAGCCGATCATGCCCCGGGGGCCGTGGTCAAGTGATTTATCGGCAGGTTCCTTTGGCAGGCTAGGGGTGCGGCCACCCCGTTAGCGTCCGGGCATGGTTCGGATCGAGTTCGTCGAAGCCCCGGCGCAAGGCCGCGTGCTGCGGCGCGAGCGGCGAGTGCGGCTGGGTGATTTGACGCCGACGGGGCGGGTGCGATTCGACGCGCTGGCCCGGTATCTGCAGGACATCGCCCGCGACGACAGTGCTGACAGCGCGCTCGAGAACCCCATGGGGTGGGTGGTGCGCCGCACCGCGATCCAGGTGCACGCGTGGCCCTTGTTCCAAGAGGCCACGGTGCTCGCTACGTGGTGCTCGGGCATCGGACCGCGCTGGGCCGAGCGCCGCACCACGCTGCGCGGCGAGCACGGCGGCCACGTCGAAGCGGTCACGATCTGGGTGCACGTCGACGCGGCCACGGGCCGCCCGGCGCGCTTGGTCGCGGGGTTCGCCGAGCGCTACGCCGAAGCCGCGCGAGGCCGCGGTGCCGACGCAAAGCTCATCGTGCCCGCGGTCCCCGACGAGCGCGCGACCACGCAGCCGTGGCCGTTGCGCCACGCCGACTACGACGTGCTGGCCCATGTGAACAACGCCGCGTACTGGGTGGCACTCGAGGAACTGCTGGGCGGGCAACCGGCGCTCGACGGGCCGGCGTTCGGCGTGGTCGAGCACCGCCAACCCGTGGCACCCGCCGCGCAGGTCACCCTGGCCGCCGACGCCCCCGACGATCGCGGCGCGTTCGGCTGGTGGGTGCTCGACGGCGGCGAGGCGGCGGCCGCGGGCTGGTTCTCGCGCGGCGTGGTTGATTTTCGCGGGGTTGATTTTCGCGAGGGTCACCCGCAGAATGGACGTCGATGACTGTTCACTTGGGCCTCCTCCTTCTTCCGTAGACGAACGCCTTCCTCGCGTTCGTCCCGCCTCCTGCGCTTCCAGCCAGGAGGTTTCGTCTTTTTCGGCCCAGGTTTCTCAGTCACCGCACACAGCAAGCACGTAGAAGACAAGCTCACGTCCAACGAACGGAACGAACCAATGCCTCCGCAGCCCGTGATCCCGAAGAAGATGTCCTTCGAGAAGTACCGGCCGTTCCTTCCCCTTTCG
>JBKJKR010000329.1:0-3888 GCA_046597135.1 Acidimicrobiales bacterium
CACCGAGCTCGCGCCGCGCAACGCCGACGCACGTCCGTGGGATGACCTGAACGACGCCGAGCGAACCGTCTCGGCGCGGCTCATGGAGGCGTACGCCGGGTTCCTCGAACACGCCGACGCCCAACTCGGTCGCCTGCTCGACACGCTCGATCAGACCGGCGCGTCCGACAACACGATCGTTGTTCTGCTGTCCGACAACGGTGCGTCGGGCGAAGGCGGGGCGCACGGATCGCTCAACTACATGGCCTACACGAACGGCATCCCGTCGCCCTCCGCGGAAGAGCTGGTGCTGCGGGTCGACGAGATCGGTGGCCCGACCACCAGCCCCATGTACGCGTCGGGCTGGGCCATGGCGTCGAACACGCCGCTGAAGCGGTACAAGGGCACCACCCACGCCGGCGGCATCCGCGACCCGTTGATCATCGCGTGGCCCCAGGGCCTCGACATCGAGCCGGGCTCGATCCGCACGCAGTACCACCACGTGAGCGACATCGTGCCCACGGTGCTCGAGCTCTTGGGCGTCGAGGCACCCACGGTGGTCCGTGGCATCGAGCAGATCCCGGTCGAGGGCACCAGCATCGCATCGTCGCTGCGGGCACCTGAGGCACCGACCCCGAAGCGTCAGCAGTACTACGAGATGTTCGGCCGGCGCGCCATCTGGCAGGACGGATGGAAGGCGGTCGCGTTCCACGCGCAAGGCGACGACTTCGCGCAGGACACGTGGGAGCTCTACGACACCGACAGCGACTTCGCCGAGCTGCACGACCTCGCAGCAGCGGAACCCGAACGGCTCGCCCAGCTCGTCGAGCTGTGGTGGGTCGAGGCGCGTCGCTACAACGTGCTCCCCCTCGACGACCGGGTGATGGAGCGCTTTCTCGTCCCCAAGCCGAAGCCCATCACCGAGCGCGACCGCTTCGTGTACTATCCCGGGCTTCGCGTGACGTCGTACGGTTCACCCGATGTCAAAGACGTGTCCTACGCGATCACGGCACGAGTCGACTGCAGCGGCCTCGATGTGGCTGCCGGTCAGGCCGACGGCGTGCTCGTGTGCCTCGGGGACCGCTTCTGCGGGTACACGTTCTTCGTCAAGGACGGCCACCTCGTCCACGACTACAACACCGCCGGCACGCACTTCGTCGCGCGTAGCACGGCGCCACTCCCCGCCGCGCCGGCCACCCTGACCTACACGTTCACCAAGACCGGCACGGTGCAAGGCGTCGGTGAGGTTGCCATCGACGGCACCGCCGTTGGTCGTGTCACCCTCGATCGCACGCTCGGCATGCACCTGTCGCCATCGGGGCTCACCGTCGGCTACGGGCCGTTGTCACCGGTGAGCCCGGAGTACGACGCGCCGTTCCCGTTCGGAGGCGATCTGCTCGACGTGACCTTCGAACTCGGCGACGACCGGGCGGCCTCGCCCACCAACGCCTACATCGACTGAAAGGCCTCTTCGCCGTGCCGGTACATCGTCTCAACCATGCGGTGCTCTTCGTCCGCGACGCGGCGCGCTCCGCGAGCTTCTACATCGGTCAGCTCGGCTTCCGTCGCGTCGGCGCCTACGACTCGCCAGGAGGCGTCTTCTTGCAAGCCGAGGGTTCGACCAACGACCACGACCTCGCACTGTTCACCATCGGCGCCGACGCGTCCGACTCCGCGGCGGGCCGCGAGACCGTGGGGCTGTACCACCTGTCGTGGGAGGTCGACACGCTCGCCGATCTTGCACGATTGGCGCAGCGGCTCGAGACGATCGGATCGCTCGTCGGCGCATCGAACCACGGCACCACCCGATCGCTCTATGCGAAAGACCCGGACGGCATCGAGTTCGAGCTCACGTGGGTGGTGCCGGCGGCACTGCTCACCGCAGCCGACACGCCGGGCATAGCCGCGCTCGACCTCGCCGGAGACATCGAGCGGTTCGGCGGGAACACCTTGGGTGGCGTTGGCATCTCGCGACCCGCACCGTCGGTCTGAACCGCACCGTCTGTCCGATCACCGCACCTCGGCTGCGGCGCGCAATGCCGCCTCGGTTTCGTCGTCCGCGGGGAAGAACAGCTCGGCGGCGAGCTCGTCGAGGGTGATGTCGCGCGGCGTACCGAAGGTGGTCAACGTCGTGAACATCGACAGCACGAACCCGTCACGTTCGTATCGGAACGGGACGAGCAGCGGCAAGTCATGGTCGGTGCGGTGACGTGATCGGGGGTAGCGCCGAGACCAGAGCCCGGGCCGCGGCGTCGGCGAGCAGCACGTTCCACGCACGGTCGATCACCACACCGGGGTACGCGTCGTGCGCTTCGAGCATCGTATGGAGTGTGACGAGGACCCGGCGCATCTGCGGTTCCGCGAGAGGCGTCGCACGGCGACGGGGCGCGTAGCCCGCGGCCAGCAGCAACGAGTTCTGCTCGCGGAGCGGCACATCGAGCGACCGGGCCAGGGCAAGGACAAGCTCGGGACTGGGTCGTGACCGACCGGTCTCGACGAAGCTCAGATGGCGGGGCGAAGCGCCGACCCGGTGCGCCAGGTCCATCTGGCTGCATCGCCGATGGGCGCGCCACTCACGAAGGAGCGGACCACCGCCGACTTCACGATCGTCTGAGCTTGTCGGGGGTGGCGACGCGCGCAGCCACGCGCCATCCGTGATCGGTGCGCACGAGATCATCCGCGTAGACGCCGGTCCCGGTGAGACCGTCGTCGCGCACCGTGACCCACTTCGACACCGCCCGGGCCGTGGTGGGCGTCGACTCGAGCACCACCACCGACGTGCTGTGGTGCGCCAACGGGTGGTTCATCGTCTCGCCGTACAACACGCGCAACTCGGCCGGCCCCCGATGCGTTTCGTAGAGCCCGGTCACCGTCATCGTGCCGTCGTCGGCGAAGATGTCGAGCAGTCGGTCCCACTGCTTCGAGTCGACGATGTGACAGTAGCGGGCCAGCAGCTGTGCGATCTCGGCATAATCCGACGGATCCATGTCTTCCGTCCCCCATGCGCCGTTGGCGCCTCGTCGCCCCGCCGTTCGACGGAGGCCGGCGTCACCCTACGCGGCCGGTGGTCAGCGTTCACCGGTCGTGCTGCGGCGTGACGACGGCGGCGATGAGGTCGGGGTTGAGGTACTCGCGCCACAGCACGAGCCGATCGTCGTCGTCGAACCGGAGCACTGCGATGTAGTGGTTTCCGTACGGCTGCCCGGTGGCGCGCAGGCTGCTGTGCGATCGGTACTCCGCGATCACCGTGTGCGGATCGGTCGTCTCGTAGATGGCGTCGACGGTGTAGCGGTACGGCTCGAAGGCAGTCATGCCGGGGCGCACGAAATCGAGGAAGGCCTCGACCCCTTCGATCCGCTCCGGCACACCCGGCATCGGCGGGTATGGATACTCCTGCACGAACCCGTCGGCCAGGAGTGCCGCTGCACCGTCGAAGTCGGCGTCGCCGAGCCGGCGCAGCACCTCGATGGTGCGGGCCGCGCTCACGCCAAGTACTCCCCCGCATTGACCCGCAGTGTCTGCCCCGTGATCATGCGTGCACGCTCGGAGAGCAGGAACACGATCGCCTCGGCGACGTCCTCGTCGAGCGGCATGTCGGGAATGGGCCAGTCCTTCGCAATGCCGGCCACGACGTCGGCCGCGGTGACACCCTGCGCCTCCGCCATCATCTCCATGTAGCCCGCCACGAGCGGGCCGAGCATCCAGCTGGTCTCGACGCAGTTGACGCGCACGCGATGGCCGCCGAGCTCGCGTGCGAGGTAGTGCATGAGCCCGGTCTGCGCGCCGAGCTTCGTCACTCCATATGCGGCCATGCCGGGCTTGGGGTCATAAGCCGCCTGCGTGCCGACGAGCACCAACGATCCGCCGCCATGGGCCTCGAAGTCCGGTCGCACGGCCCGCGCCACGCGC
>JBKJKR010000367.1:0-3827 GCA_046597135.1 Acidimicrobiales bacterium
TTCGCTTGCCGGGGCGAGCCTCGATGTTGGCGGCCGCCTCCTCGAAGCGTTCCAGGTGTGCCTTGGTGGCCCGGTACTGCACTTCGTTGGTGATCACAATCGGTCTCCTGTCGAGAGGTGGATGACGACGATGCCTTTGCGGCTGGTGTCGCGTTCGTTCTGGAAAAACTCGGCGAACGACAGGCCCGATTGGGTCTCGACGACGTTCGGAAACAGCTCTCCGCCGAAGCGCTCCTTCTGGGCCGCTCGGTGGTTGGACAGGTCCAACAGCACTGGGTCGAGCGCGTCGAGATCGACGTCGTCGGTTTCCCAACAGGCGTCGAAGTCGCCAGGTTCATCCTTCGCGGTGACGAAGCTGCCGTTCAACCAGATCTTCCGGCAACCGGCGTCGGCGAGCAGCTCGATCGCCTCTGCGAGACCGTCGAGCAACCGTCGGCGGCGCTCGGTCCACCCAAACCGCTCGACCACCTCATCCCACGACGCGACATGCTCACCTGGTGGCAAGCGGCCGCTGTCTCGATCGAACGCAGGAAGCACACCACAACACTATCATTGTGTACATTGTCGTGGGTGTGGATCACCCAGTCGATCGGGATCGTCGTCGGGCTCACTGTGCGCTGCCAGCTGGGTGCGCAGGGGTAGTTTCAGCTCGTGACCCGTAGCCCGCGCGAAGAGCTGTCAGCGTTGTTGCGGAACCTGCGCGGCGAGGGCTCGTTCGCCACGCGTCGCACCGCTCCGGTCGATGATCTCGTGATCGAGGTCAAGGGCGTGGGCGACGTGCGGTACCCGGTGACGGTCGCTCAGGCGAAGGAGCTACGGAACATCGCCCGTCCTGCGAAATACGGCCAGGGCGAGAAGACGATTCTCGATCGACGGGTTCGCGACACCTGGGAGGTTCCGCTGTCGAGGGTGCGGATCGACCAACGGCGCTGGAACCAAACACTTCACGCCGCGCTCGACGCGATCCGCGACGATCTCGGACTGCCGTCGGCGAGCACGCTCAAGGCGCAGTTGCACTCCATGCTCGTCTACGAGCCCGGCCAGTTCTTCGCTCCGCACCAGGACGCCGAGAAGAACGACGAGATGATCGCCTCGCTCATCGTGATGTTGCCGTCACGATCGACCGGAGGTGAGCTCGTCGTCGAGCATCGGAACGAGTCCGTGCGATATGCGGGGTCGGCGACGTCGTTGACGTTCATCGCCTTCTACGCCGACACCCGACACGAGGTGCTACCGGTCACGACCGGGTATCGGGTGGTGCTCACGTACAACCTGCTCCTCGCCGGAGACGTCGCAACCCGATCAGGTGGGTCACTCCCGGAGACTGCTCCTGAGCTGCTCCGCCGACACTTCACGCTGGCGCCGCTACCTCGAGGGGCGCACGATCGACAAGCGATGGAACCGCCCGATCGGCTGGTCGTCCTCCTCGATCACCAGTACACCGAACGAGGACTGCGCTGGTCACACCTCAAGGGCGACGACGCGGCACGCGTCAACGCCTTGCGACGCGTGGCTGCGCTTGCCGATTGTGAGGTCGCCCTTGCGCAAGCCGAGATCCACGAGACACGCGAGTGCTACGACCACGCACCACGCGGGCGCCGTCGGGGGTGGGACGACTGGGACGACGACGACGACTTCGACCCCGAGCCGTCAACGGGTGGCGTCGAAGTCGGCGAGGTCCTGGACTCCGCCGTGACGATCGCGCCCGCGACCGGTGAGACCGTCCAGTTCGATCCCGACGTCGACGTTGCCGAACTTGCCGAGGTGACCCCCACCGTCGAGCTGGCCCCGTACGACAGCGAGTACACGGGGTACATGGGCAACTGGGGAAACACGATGGACCGCTGGTATCGCCGTGCGGCCATCGTGATCTGGCCGCGCTCCCGCGCGTTCGCGATTCGCGCCAAGGCCGACCCGGCGGGCGCGCTCGACGACCTCCTCTCGCTCGTCGTCACCGACGAGCCGTCACGATCAGAACGAGCTGACGGCGCCGCCACGTTGCTGCGGTTCTGGCCCGACGCCGTTCGTCATGGCGACCAGCATCAACTCCTGCCGCGCGCAGTGCGACTCGCGTGGGAGCTCGCCGACGAGGACACAGCTACCCGCATCCTCGAGCCGTTCGCCATCGAAGCGCTCGCGCCGAGCGACGCCACCGCGCTGGTCGCCCTCGCCGAGCAACATGGCCTGCCCTGGCTGCAGCGAGCGCTCTCGTCATGGCTCGACGCGCGGACCGCTCGTTCGTCCGACATCCGCGCCCCCTGGGTCGCGTCCGCACTTCCGGACCTGTGCGCCAACCTCCGGGACAACCGAGAGAGCCCCGCCGGTCTCGGGACCGAAGCGGCACGAGCGCTCGCCGCTCGCATCGGCGACTGGCTGATCAATGCGGTCGAGGAAGCGGCGCGCATCGCAACACCGTCGCGCCGCCAGCTCACCCTGGCGACCATGGCCGTCCCGACGCTCGCCATTCTGCGCGCCGCTCGCATCGTCGACGACATCGAGTTGCGCGACCGGATCGTCGCTGCCGTTCGCGAACCAGCGCTGCCGCTCGTACCGATGCTCGTCGACGTCCTCGGTGCGGCGACGACGCTGCCGCCGGCCGAACGAACCACGACAGGTCTCGACGTCATCGCGCAGCACTGCAGCAACTTGCTCCACGCCACGCTCGCACAGCCGCTCCGCGCCGACGACGACTGGTCGATCACCGAGTTCGGGACGGGCACCTGCTGCGCCGACTGCGCCACACTCGCCGCGTTCCTCGCCGACCCGAACAACCGACAGCTCACCTGGCCACTTGCGAAGCCTCGCCGACAGCACATCCATCACCGCATCGACGAAGCAGAAGTTCCGGCCACCCACCACACCGTCCGCCAGGGCAGCCCACACAAGCTGGTGATCGCCAAGACATCGGCCTTGCACGTGCGCGACGCCGAGCGCCGGCAGGTCGCTCGGGAATCACTCGCCTTCGTGGAACAGTTCCTCGCGATGCCAGCCTGAGCGCGCAGCTGCAGGCAGTCTCCCGCGACGGCCGGCCCGACCGAGCGGATCGGCGATGCCGCGAAACATGCCGAGGGTGTCGTGGCCGTCCTCGGGTATTCCACAGGAGCGCGTTGTCCTCGATGACATGCGCCCAGTCACGTGCTTGTCGATTTGACGTTTCCTGGACAATCGGCCACTAGAATCGTCAAATCGACAAGCAAAGGCCGATGATGGCTCGAATCGACAACGAAGAACTCCTCTCCTTGCTCGCAGGTGAGGCGGTGGCGGTCCGCGACCTCGTACAAACGTTCGGGGTGACGCGCCAAGCGATACATCACCACCTCGCTGCGCTACGTGACGAAGGCCTCGTGCGACAACTGGGCCAGGGTCGAGCCGCTCGGTGGGTGGCGACCTATCAACACTCCTTCTCGTGGTCGCTCGGATCCGATCTTGCCGAGGACCTGCTCTGGCGCGAGGTCCGCGACCGCGCGGCCGAGACGCTGAGGCCGGTGTCGGCCGCGACGATGAACTGCCTCACCTACGGCGCCACCGAGATGCTCAACAACGCGATCGACCACTCGCGCGGTTCGGTGGTGGCACTGCACCTCGCCGTGAGGGGCGAAGTGGTCGAGGTCGTGGTGGTCGATGACGGGATCGGCGCGTTCCACAACGCACGCGAACACTTCTCGCTGGCGACCGAACTCGACGCAGTCGCGCACATCGCCAAGGGGAAGCAGACCACCGCGCCCGCCGCGCACAGCGGACAGGGCTTGTTCTTCACCTCCAAGGTCGTCGACCACTTCCAGCTCGAGGCCAACCGTCTCGTCTGGAAGGTCGACAACCTCCGCGAC
>JBKJKR010000413.1:0-4878 GCA_046597135.1 Acidimicrobiales bacterium
AGCACCACGTTCGTGCCGCGACCGGGGTGACGAGCCTCGAAGCGCGCCGCCTCCCACGCGATCATCACCGGGCCACCGAAGACGGCTTGCCCGTCGATCAGCATGCGGTCGTCGGACATCATGCCGTTCGATGTGCGATGCGCCCGGTCGAGCCGCACCGCCGACGGCTGCACCAGGATCGTGGTGACGTTGCGGAACGACTCGGGCGGCAGTTCGAGCACGAGCAGCGCGGCCTGCGCGGCGATCGTCACGATGATCTCATCGGTGAGGGCGAAGCCGTGCGCCGCCTCCCAGTCCTTGTCGGCGATGAGGTCGAGCGCGATCGCCTCGAGGCGCTGCTGCTCGTCGGCGTCGAGCCACGAGAACATCTGCACGCGTTTCTCGACGATCGACCGCCACGCAGGCGGAAGGCCGCCGGGGTCGGGGCCGCCATCGGGACGGTCGACGATGCGACGGCGCCGTAGTCGGAACATCGCCGCACTGTACCGAGCAGTGCCGTCAACCCTGCCCGCGCCACGTCGAGGCGTGCTGCAGGACGCGCTTGGTGAGGTGGCTCATGACCCAGAGCTCCTGGTCGTCGATTCGCAACCGCTGCGAATAGCCGTTGGTCTCGGTGTGGACGACCGCAGGGCGCTCGTACGTGGCAATCTCCGGCCACCGGTCGCCGGCCGGAGACGTGGAGCTCGACGATCGCATGGCTCGTGCCCGCGAGCCCACGAAGCTCGCGCTTCTCCTTCGGCTTGTGCGGTCGGCCTGCGACCGTGCGACCGATCGCGCCAATGCCTCGCGCGGCACAGACGGCGACCGCCATGGCGACGCCGGCACCGCCGGGCACCGCGACGAACAGGTCGTCGAGTTCCTCGAGCGGGCCTCGCACGGCATTCACCGCCCAGACCACCGGCTCGCCGACAAGGCGTTCGCAGTCCTCGACCTGCAGCTCGCCCGCTCGGGGCTGCAGCATGGCCGTGGCGTTGCGACGCTCCGAGCTGGCCTGCGCTTTGCGCGACCACGTGTCGAGCAGGCGGCCCGTCTGCTGTTCCTAGCGGATTCGCCAGGTCGACGCCCGCTGCGCCGGCCTGCGTCGGCCGGTTCTTCGCGCCATCCTCCCCCTCCCCGGGGGATTTCCGCGCGAAGAACGGAACCGCGCGGGCCGTAACTAGGGTCCGGCCTGATGATTGCCTCGCTTCGCGACGACACCGTGCTCACCCGCGTGGCCGAGGGGCGTTTTCTGCGCAGGGTCACGCCCCAGTGGGACGGCACGTCGGGGGTGCTCGGCGGGCACGCGATGGCGCTGATGGTGGCCGCGATGACCGAGACGCTGCGGTCGTGCGATGGCGCGGCGCACGAGCAGACCATCGCTTCGCTGACCGCGAACTTCATGCGTCCGCTCCCGGTGGGCGACATCGAGATCGCGGTCGACCCGCTCCGCGTCGGGCGATCGACAGGCATGTGGCGAATGGTGGTCGGCGGCGGTGGGGCACCGTCGATCGAGGCGAGCGTGCTCACGACCGCGCCACGCTGGCCGGCTCGGTTCGACGGGCTCACCCCGCCCCGATGCGATCCGCCGGATGCCGACGAGACGCCGTGGGATCCCGGCATCGGCATGGCGGCCCACGACCAGTTCCGCTTCTTCCCGCGCTTCGGCCAGCAGACCGATGCGGTCGGCGGCGGGTGGGTGCTCCCGCGGGGCGAGTTCCCCAACGACGAGCGCCTGGTGGCCATGGTCTCCGATCTGTGGCTGCCACCGGTGCTGGCCAGGTTCGACCGTCCGGCGATGGTCGTGGGCTTGACGTGCACGTTGCACTTCCGCGTGCCGCGCGTGGACGAGGTTCTCGCGGTGGGCGACCCGGTGCTGGTGCGGCTGCGTACGGGGCTGGCCGGCGACGGCGTCGCCGACGAGACCGGCGAGGTCTGGTCGGCCGGCGGCGTTCTGCTTGCGACGTCGCTGCACGTGCGGCTCGTGCTGCCGCCGTCGTGACCGAAGCCCGTTCACTCAGGTCGGGCCGCAGGTTCGCTGTCGCACCCCCTGGGTAGCGTGCTCGTGTGGATCCCCTCACCCCGTTCTCGGCACCCGTGCGTGAATGGTTCCGCGCGAGCTTCGGCGAGGCCACGCCGGTGCAGGCCGGGGGTTGGCCGGCCATCGCAGGCGGTGGTCATGCGCTGCTGCTCGCGCCCACCGGGTCGGGCAAGACGCTCGCCGCGTTCTTGTGGAGCATCGACCGCCTCATGGCCGGGCCCGAGCGGCCCGGCGCCGAAGGCGCGAAGAGCGCGAAAAGCGGGCCCGAGCGGCCCGCGCCGGGCACGGGCACTCGGGTGCTGTACCTGTCGCCGTTGCGGGCGCTCGCCGTCGACGTCGACAAGAACCTTCGCGCACCCCTGCTCGGCATCCGGCTGGCGGGCGAAAGGCTCGGGGTTCCGTTGCGCACGCCGGTCGTGGGCATGCGCACCGGTGACACCGATGCGCGCGACCGCCGTCAGCTCATCAAGCACCCACCCGACATCCTGATCACCACGCCCGAATCGCTCTACCTCATGCTCACGTCGAGTGCGCGCGACACGTTGCGCGACGTCGAGCACGTCATCATCGACGAGATCCATGCGATCGCCGGCACCAAGCGCGGCGCGCACCTCGCGCTCAGCCTCGAGCGCCTCGAAGAGATCTGCCGCAAGCCGCCGCAGCGCATCGGTCTGTCGGCCACGCAGCGACCGCTCGACGAGATCGCCCGCTTCCTCGGCGGAACCGACGATCACGGCACGCCGCGTCCGGTGCGCATCGTCGACGCCGGGGTTCGCAAGCCGTTGTCCATCGACGTGGTCGTGCCGGTCGACGACATGGGCGCCATCTCGTCGCGCGAGTTCGTGCCCGAGGGCCCACCCGGGTCGCCCGAGTTGCGCAGCATCTGGCCGTCGATCCATCCGATGGTGCTCGACCTCATCGAGTCGCACCGCTCGACCATCGTGTTCGTCAACGCCCGCCGTCTTTCCGAACGTCTCGCGGCGAAGCTCAACGAGCTGGCCGCCGAGCGGGCGGGGGTCGAACCCGAGGCCATGCCGCAAGTGGTCAAGGCCCATCACGGTTCGCTGTCGCGCGAGCGTCGGCTGCTCATCGAGGACGAGCTCAAGACCGGCAAGGTCAAGGCCATCGTGGCCACCAGCTCGCTCGAGCTGGGCATCGACATGGGGCTCGTCGATCTCGTGATCCAGGTCGAATCGCCGGGTGCGGTGGCGCGTGGGCTGCAGCGGGTCGGGCGCGCCGGTCACCAGGTCGGCGAACCGAGCAAGGGCACGTTCTTCCCGAAGCACCGCAACGACCTGCTCGAGACGGCGGTGGTCGTCGACCGCATGCAGCGCGGCCTCATCGAGGAGACGCGCTATCCCCGCAACCCGCTCGACGTGCTGGCGCAGCAGATCGTGGCCATGTGCGCCCTCGACGACTGGCCGGTGTCGCGACTCAAGACCATCGTGCGCCGCGCCGCGAACTTCACCGAGCTCAGCGACGACGTGTTCGTCGCCACCCTCGACCTGCTGGCGGGCCGCTACCCGTCCGAGGAGTTCGCCGAGCTGCGCCCCCGCATCGTGTGGGATCGCGTGGCCGACACCGTGCGCGGCCGGGCGGGCGCGCAACGCCTGGCGGTCACCAGCGGCGGCACCATCCCCGACCGCGGCCTGTTCGGCGTGTTCACCCCCGACGGTACGCGCATCGGCGAGCTCGACGAGGAGATGGTCTACGAGAGCCGGCCCGGCGAGACGTTCCTGCTCGGCGCGAGCACGTGGCGCATCGAGGACATCACCTTCGAACGGGTCATCGCCACGCCGGCGCCGGGCCTGCCCGGCAAGATGCCGTTCTGGAAGGGCGACGGTCCGGGGCGCCCCATCGAGCTCGGCCGTGCCCTCGGCGAGTTCGTCCGCACGGTGCGCGCCCAGCAGCCGGTCGCGGCGCTCGAGCGCCTGCAACGCGACCATTCGCTCGACGAACGCGCCGCAGCCAACGTCCTGCGCTACCTCGACGAGCAGGCCGACGCCACCGGTGTCGTGCCCGACGATCGCACCATCGTGGTCGAACGCTTCCGGGACGAGATCGGCGACTGGCGGGTGTGCATCCACACGCCCTTCGGTTCACGGGTGCACGCGCCGTGGGCCATCGCGCTGCGCGAGCGGCTGCGCGAGCTCTGGGGTGTCGACCCCGAGATGTTGTGGAGCGACGACGGCATCGTGGTGCGTCTGGCCGAAGCGGTCGACGAGTTCCCGATCGAGGCGTTGTCGGTCGACCCGGCCGACATCGACGAACTGGTGGTCAGCCATCTCCCCTCGACCGCGTTGTTCGCGTCGCGCTTTCGTGAGTGCGCGGCTCGCGCGTTGCTGTTGCCGCGCCGCCGACCCGACCGCCGCACGCCGTTGTGGCAGCAGCGCCAACGCGCCGCCGACCTGCTGGCCGTCGCGGCGAAGTATCCGAGCTTTCCGATCCTGCTCGAAACGAGCCGAGAGTGCCTGCAGGATGTGTTCGACGTTCCAGCACTGCGCGAAGTGCTCGGCCAGCTGCGCAGTCGCGCGGTGCGGATGGTCAGCGTTGACACCCCCAAGGCATCGCCGTTCGCGCAGAGTCTGCTGTTCAACTGGATCGCGGCCTACATGTACGAGGGCGACGCGCCGTTGGCCGAACGGCGGGCTGCGGCCCTGGCACTCGACCGTGACCTGCTGCGTGATCTGCTCGGAGCGGAAGAGCTCCGCGAGCTGCTCGATCCGGGGGTCCTGGCCGACCTGGAGTTGGAACTGCAGCTGCTGGCCGATGGGCGGCGAGCACGCTCGGCAGATGAGCTGCACGACGTGTTGCGTCGACTCGGCGACCTCTCTGCCGAGGAAGCTGACGTGCGCTGCGAG
>JBKJKR010000555.1:0-4922 GCA_046597135.1 Acidimicrobiales bacterium
GGATGTCGTGCAGGTCAAGGCCGAATGGGGTCGCGCGGTCCCGGTCGAGCAGCTCATCGAGGCGGCGGACGGCGGCCCCACGGCCGCGATCGTCGTCGTGCACGGCGAAACGTCGACCGGCGTCGGGCAGCCGCTGGACGGGCTCGGCGACGCCTGCCGCGAGCGTGATGCGCTGCTGCTCGTCGACTGCGTCACCTCGCTCGGCGGGATACCGCTCGAGATCGACGGGTGGGGCATCGATCTCGCCTACAGCGGCACGCAGAAGTGCCTCGGGGTACCGCCCGGTCTGGCACCCCTCACCGTGAGCCCGCGGGCCATCGACCGCATCGTCGAGACGCCGCAGTCGTGGTACCTCGACCTCAACATGATCAAGAAGTACGTCACCGGCGAAGGCGCCCGGGCGTATCACCACACCGCACCGATCTCGATGGTCTACGCGCTGCACGCGGGACTCGGGGTCATCCTCGACGAGGGCCTCGAACAGTCATGGGCCCGGCACGCCGAGTGTGGCGCGCTGCTCCAAGAAGGCTTGCAGAACCTGGGTTTCGAGCTGTTCGCGCAAGAGGGTCACCGCCTGCCCGAGCTCACCACCGTGGTGGTGCCCACTGACCTGCCCGCAGGCCTTGACGAAGCTGCGGTGCGGCGCCGGTTGCTCGAGCGCTACAGCATCGAGGTCGGCGGCGGCCTCGGCGCCTATGCCGGCAAGGTGTGGCGCATCGGGTGCATGGGCCACACGGCGCGTCCGCGCAACGTGACGCTCTTGCTCGGCGCGCTGGCCGAGATCCTGCAACGCTGATGCCATGACTGCACTGTTCGGTCGTCGGGTGCTGCTGCGCCCGCTGTCGCCCACCGACTTCACCCAATGGCGCGAGGTGCGCCGCCGCAACAGTGCATGGCTCACCAAGTGGGAGCCCTCGCGCCCCTTCGGCGCACCCGACGTGATCGAGGACCCGCACGCGTTCACGGTGCGCTGCAACGCCCGCGATCGCGAGCGGCAGATGGGCGCGGGCTACGGCTTCGGGGTGTTCGTCGAAGGTGACTTCGCCGGCGAGATCAACGTCACCAACCTCCAGCGTGGTCCGTTCCAGAACGCGTACGTCGGCTATTGGATCGACGAGAAGCACGCGGGCCAGAGCTACACGCCCGAGGCTGTCGCGGTGGTGTGCCGGTTCGCGTTCGACGAGCTGAAGCTGCACCGACTGCAGATCTCGATCATCCCGCGCAACGCGGCAAGCCACCGCGTCGTCGCCAAGCTCGACATCCGGGCCGAGGGCATCGCCGAGCGCTACCTCGAGATCAACGGCGTCTGGGAGGACCACGTCCGCTACGCCATCACCGCCGAGGAGTGGGAGCTCCGGCGCGAGGAGCTCGGCGCAGTCTGGTTCTGATCGCACGCGCGGTTCGGACGGCGTGGTTCAGCGGCGCTTCTTGTTGCGGCGGTGGGCGGGTGAGAAGGTCGACGAATCGCCCGAGCGCTTGGCCTTCGCGCCCTGGGCCTTGGCCAGTCGCGAGTGCTCGCAAACGACCGCCGCGGCAGCTTTGCGGGCCCGCACGCTTGCCACGCCGAGGAAGAACACTTCGATGCCCAACCCGACGATGATCGCGCCGATGAAGGCCGCCGCGGGGTTGACGAAGGCCAGAGCGGCGGTGGCCGCGGCAGTGGCGGTGAGGCTCAGGGCGATCTGGCGGTAGATCGGCGCGGCGATCCGTTGCGCGGCGGCCCACGTGTGCTCGCACTTCTTGGTCTCGGCGATGCGAATGCCCGGACCGTTGTTGCCCATGGTTCCAGCGGCGCCGCGCTGGGAGAGGTACTGCATGTAGATCGCGAAGCCGAGCATCGCGATGGCCAGACCGATCGGTATGGAGGTCGCCACGGGGTCAGCGCTTCCCGATGTCGCGCTGCAGCTTGCCCAACAGTTCTTGGAACGCCGGTTGCTGCATCGACCACACCTGCGGGTCGAGCTCGTGGGCCACGGCCGCCTCGGAGGTGGTTACCTCGTCCAGCGACATGATGGTGGCCTTGGTGCGGCGCACGAGCGCAGGCGGCGCGGCCGCGGCGCGCGATGCGAGTCGTGTCGCTTCGGCGAGCAGCTGGTCGTCGTCGACGCACCGCCATGCCAGGCCGATGCGAGCGGCGGCCTCACCGTCGAGCTGTTCACCGAAGAGCACCATGGCCATGACGGTCTGATGATCGGTGATGCGGCGGAGCCGCCAGGTGTGCCCGCCCCCGGGGTGGATGCCGATCTGCAGGAACCGGGGATCGAACCGGGCGCTTCGAGCCGCGATGATGACGTCGCACGCCAGCGTCATGTTCATGCCGGCGCCGACCGCGGGCCCGTTCACCGCGGCGATGGTTGGGAGGGTGGTGTGGGCGATGCGCAGAAAGCCGGCATAGATCTGACCCAACGTTTCGGCACCGCTGCAGGTGCGCAGGTCGTCGAGATCGGCACCGGCACAGAAGGCCGGCGCAGTGCCGGTGAGCACGATCGCACCGACGTCGTCGCGCGATTCGAGGTCGTCGATGCAGGCGACGATCTCCTCGTTCATGGCCAGGCTGATCGTGTTGCGGCGCTTCGGATCGTTGAGGGTGAGGGTGGCGACGCGGTCGACGACGTCGCACAGCACGTAGGCCATGCGCGCAGTCTGACACTCAGTACGTGGTGTTGTCGTCCCCGCCGTCGGGCAGGTCGTCGCGGTTCGTGAGCCAGTTCGCGCCGTCGGTGCAGGTGCGGAGGACGGGGCACCAACGACACAACGCACTGGGCGAACGGCGGGGCGGCCGGAGCTTCGCCTCGAGCTCGATCATCTTGATGATGCCGTCGATCGTGCGCCCCGCGGCCGACTCGAGCAACGCCTCGGACACGTCCTCGGGGTGCACGGTGCCCTGGTCGAGATAGTAGCTGGCGAGGCGCAACGGGGGAGTGCCGAGCCGCATCGTTTCGATGAGCGCGTAGAAGCGCAGGTCGTCGAGGTGCACGGCGCGCGGGCTGCCGGTCTTGAGATCGATGATGACCTTGCCGGCCACCAGCCCGTCGGGCATGCCGATGGTGAGATCGACGCGACCCGACAAGACGATCTTGCCGCCGTGCAGATCCTGGCGGATGGCCATCTCGGTTCCAGGTCGCCATGACCGCGGCAGTGCGGGGAAGCACTCGAGGAACTGGGTGACGCGCTCGTTGACCTCGCCACGCAGCTCGGCGCGTTCGATCTCCCCGAGTCCCTGGAGCCATTGGCCGAACGAGTCGTCGTTGCTCTCGAGCCGGGCGAGCGCATTGTCGACCAGGTGCAAGGGAACCGGAGTCTCGCGTACGTGGAGCGAATATTCGATGGCTTTGTGCGCCACCTTGCCGCGCGCCGCGGGGATCGACCAGCTGAAGTCGTCGCGGGCGAAGCGCTCCTCGCATCCGTGCACGCCGGCCAGGCGCGACTTGCTGACGAAAATGGTCTTGTCCGGGCCGAGCTCGGCGGCCGCGTCGGCTGTGCCGTGTTCGAGCGTGGCCCGGATGTGGTGGCGGAGCTCGGCGTCGTAGGCCGGACGTTCGCCGCGCTCGCCGCGCTCGCCGCGGAGGCGATCGATGACCTCCTGTTGCGCGGGGTTCAACGTTGGCACGGTGTCGTTCTAGCGGCGATGGCGGGGCGATGAGGTGATCTGCGGTGGACCACACTCAGGCAGCGACCACGACGGCGCCCTCGACTGCCTGCCACAACGCGGTGCGCACCGTGTCGGCCGCGGCGCCGGTGAGGCGGTTCGCGGCGATGACACCGTCGATCATGTCGGCCAGCACCGCGACCCACGGCCGATGACGGAGCCGCACCGACACGGTGGCCGACCCGCCGCGGCGCCGGAGTGACCGCTGTACACCGGCGATGCTCGGTGGGCTGCGAAAGGTGGGCGCGTCGAGCCCGTGGAGACGGGCGACATCGGCAATGGTGCGGGCCGCATGGGCGAATCGGAGTGAGGTTGCTTCCACCTCACGATGATCCCCACCCCCTCTGACAGTCACCGCGATCGCGGTCGGGGTCGCGCCCGGGCGTCGTTCAGATCGCGGAGCGGGCGAGCCAGCGCTCGAGCAGACCGGTGTCGCCGAATCGCTGCAGGTTCTCGTGGTCGGGCGGCGTGCGGCCGTAGGCCATGAGCAGGAGGTCGGCCGCCGGACCGCGCACGGCGACGTCGCCCTTGCCGTGCCCGTGGCCCCACTGGAACCCGTCGGGGGTGAGGCTGATCATCCACTCGCCGGGCGCGTCGGTGGCGTGGAAGTGCAGGCTCTCGCCCTGGCCCGTGAGCTCGAGCACGTTGGGGGCGAACGATGCCCCGGCAGAAGCCAGGTTGACCAGGAACTCGTCCATGCCGTCGACTGCGAGCTCGGGGGTGGTCGTGAACGCGGTTCCGAGTGCCTGGGCCGCGTCGGCCCGGTGCACGAGCGTCTCGTGCGCCACGCGACGCGCCCACCAACCAGCTGTGTGCCCCGGACCCCAGGTCCACACGGGTGCATCTGCGCCGCGTTCGGCGAGCAGTTCGACGAGCGCGGTGCCGCCGTCGCGCAGCCACGCGGCATACCCGCTCGATTCCGCAGGCAGGTTGCGGTCGACGTCGCGGAAGTCGAGCCGCACGGTGGCGTTGTCCCGCAGCATCTGCGTGGCCCAACGGTGGACCACGCCGAGGTGCTTGGTGAGCGCGAGCACCGTCCAACCCGGGCAGGTCGGCACCGGGGTCGACAGGTCGGCTCCCTCGATCGCCGCGGCGAAACGGTCGATCTCGTCGCGGGTGGTCCGGCAGTACGCGGCGTGGTCCATCCGACGACGATAGTTGCCGTGCCCGAGGGCTACGGTTGGGGTTTGGCCCGGGTGGCGGAATGGCAGACGCAGAGGGCTTAAACCCCTCGGATCCCTCGGGATCGTGCGGGTTCGAGTCCCGCCCTGGG
>JBKJKR010000104.1:0-8659 GCA_046597135.1 Acidimicrobiales bacterium
CGCACCGTGCAGTTCGGGGTCGCCCGAGCCCACAACGACCACGTGATCGACGTACGGCGACGCCTGCCGCCGCTCAACCGCGCGCAGATCATGCGCCTGCCCTCGTCGTTGCACGCCGCCCACGACGAATGGATCCGCGCCGAGCTCGCACGACACGAAGCCACCCGCGCCAACGCCTCGTGAGCGCGTCTGCTCAGGCGGGCACGAAACCCCGGGCCAGCTCCACGAGCAACCGCACCCCGAAGCCGGTACCACCGCGGGGCTGGTCGGGTTCCTCCGCCTCCAGGAACGCCGGGCCGGCGATGTCGAGGTGCACCCACGGGATGTCGGCGGCCACGAACTCCTTGAGGAACAGGCCCGCGGTGAGGCTTCCGCCGTATGCGCCCCCGATGTTCTTCATGTCGGCCACCGTCGAGTCGAGCATCTTCTTGTAGTCCGCCGGCAACGGCAACGGCCACACCCGCTCGCCCACCGAATCGGCGGCGGCGCGCACCGTGGCCGACCAGTCGTCGTCGTTGCCCATGAGGCCCGCGATGGACGGCCCGAGCGCGACGAGGCACGCGCCGGTGAGCGTGGCCAGATCGATGATCGCGTCGGGCTTGGTCTCGCTGGCGAGCGACAGGGCGTCGGCGAGCACGAGGCGTCCTTCGGCGTCGGTGTTGAGCACCTCGACGGTCTTGCCGTTGCGGATGCGCAGCACGTCGCCCGGCCGGGTCGCGTCGCCGCTCGGCATGTTGTCGGTGAGGGGCACCCAGGCATGCACCCGAGCCCGCGGCTTCACCGCGGCGATCGCCACCATCGCGCCGAACACCGCAGCAGCACCGGCCATGTCGCACTTCATCGTCATCATGCCGGGACCGGTCTTCAGCGAAAGCCCGCCGGAATCGAAGGTGATGCCCTTGCCCACCAACGCGAGCGTGCCGGTGGGCCGCCCTGTCGGTTCGTAGATGACCTCGACGAGGCGTGGTGGGATCGACGAACCGCGATTGACCCCGAGCAGCCCGCCGAGTCGCATGCGCTCGATGGCCGCCTCGGTGTGCACACGAACGGTCAGCCCGACGCGCCGGGACTTGGCCGCCGCGACCTTCGCGAGCTCGGGGGGTGTGAGCGTTCCGCCGGGTTCGTTGACGAGGTCGCGCGCCCAGCACACGGCATCGGCGATGGCCGCGCCGCGCGCCGCAGCGGGTCCCCACGCACGTGCGCGGGAACCGACGAGAACCACCTTCTTGAGCAGTGCAGGTTTCGCGTCGCTCTTGTACTTCTCGAAGCCGTACGCGCCGAGCACCACTCCTTCGGCGAGGCACTGTGCGGCCTCGACGGTGTCCAGCCCCGCGGGCAGGTCTTCGAGCAGGGGCGTGGCGATGACGGCGTGCTTGCGCAACGCACGGCCCAACGCGACCCCCACGCGGCGAAGCGCGTTCAGATCGAGGTCGGCCACGTCGCCGAGGCCGACCACCGCGGTGAGTCCGGCACGATCCTTCGACGCCCCCTCGACGATCTGGACCTGCCCGAGCTTGGCCTCGAACCCGCGCGCCTCGATCGCGACCCAGTCGAGATCCGCCGGACGGGAGTCGGGTCGGTCGGCATGGACGCCGAGCACCACCACGGCGGACGCCGGTGCTTTCGCAGCGGCGCTGAACGAGATCGTCATGAGGAACCTTTCGTAGGCGGAGAATCGGAACGGGGCGGTGCGGGAACCGACGACTTCGCGAAGTCCGACACGCCGTCCTGCCAACGGGCGAGGGCCCACAGCAGATCGGAGAGTCGGTTCAGGTACATCAGCGCGAACGATCCCTCGTCGACGGCCACGAGCGTGGCGCGCTCGGCGCGGCGGACGACCGTGCGCGCCACGTCGAGCAGCGCGCCGAGGCGAGAACCACCGGGCACGACGAACTCGGTGGGCATGGCGAAGCGACCGGTGATGTCGTCGATGAGCGGCTCGAGCGCGTCGACCATGTCCTTCGAGGTGCGCGACGTCCCATCGGTGAGCTTGTGGCGATTCGCCGGGAGCGTGGCCAGCTCGGCCATGACGACGTAGAGGTCGCGCCCGAGCGCCAAGAGGATCTCACCGAGCTCGCGACCCGCGGCGCCGGAGCCGAGCGACTCGGCCCGGGCGAGCCCGAGGAACGCCTGTGCTTCGTCGACACTTCCGTATGCAGTGGGCAGATCGGAGTCCTTGGGCACCCGTCCCCCGTAGAACAGGCCGGTGGTACCGTCGTCGCCGGTGCGCGTATAGATCTTCATCCGTCGGAGAGCTTATGAGGGTGGGTGCGGCGGCGCACCTGGCCTGACGGCTCTTCCATGACCCGAGACCCCGCCGATCCGCGTGGCAAAGTGCAGAGGCCACCCCACGGCGAGCTGACGGCAGGGCCAAGCAGGCAATGGACACCGATACGACTGCGCTGTTCTTCGCGATCCTCACGGTGATCGTCGACCTTTTCGTCCTCGGAGCGCTGCTCGGAGCCGCGGTCGTGCGGTTCGCGCCCACGAGCGATCTCGCCGAGCGCGTGCTCTCGACACGCGACCTGCTGGCGCCCGATGCGTTGTGGGCCGCCACGGTGATCGCCCTCGTGACCATGCTCGGCAGCCTGTACCTGTCCGAGATCGCCGACTACCCACCGTGCAAGCTCTGCTGGTACCAGCGCATCGCCATGTACCCGCTGACCGTCATCCTCGCCATCGCGGCAGCCACCCGCGACCGGGCCATCGCCCGCTATGTCGTGCCGATCACCGCCATCGGCGGCGCGATCTCGATCTATCACTACCAACTCGAACGGTTACCCGAGCAGCAGTCGTTGTCGTGCGCGCTCGACGTGCCGTGCACCACGGTCTGGATCTGGAAGTTCCACTACATCTCGATCCCCGCGATGGCGCTCAGCGCGTTCGCGGCCATCGCCATGCTCGTGGTCGTGGCACGTACCTGCCGAGTGGACGACGAGTTCGGCGGCGACAATGAAGATGGTCGAGCGTCGACTGCCGACCGAGGAGCATCGAGATGAGCAAGTCCAGCGGCACCCGCCCATCGGGCCGCACCGGCCGGGCCGGCACGGCGCGTCCGACCGCCCGCCCCGCGGCACGCAACACCCGACCCGCCCGCAACGCCGGGCCCGCCAGCCGCGTCCCTTGGCTCATCGCGGCGGTGGTGGTCGTCATCGGTCTGGCGGCGCTGGTGGCCATCTTCTCGTCGGGCGACCACGGCGACTCGGCCGCCGCAGGCACGGTGCAGTCGGCCGCGGTCACCCTGACCGGCACGCCGCTCGCCGATGCCGGCGGAAGCGGCATGATCGACCCCTCCACCGATCCGGCGGTCGGAAAGACCGTTCCCACGCTCTCCGGTTCGACCCCCACCGGTGAGCCCATCAGCTTCACGCCCACCGGCACCCCCACGGTCTACGTGTTCGTCGCCCACTGGTGTCCGCACTGCCAGGCCGAGTTGCCCCGCATCAAGACCTGGATCGACGAGGGCCGCTTCACGAGCAGCAAGGTCGCTTGGCGCACGGTGAGCACCGCGGTCGATTCCGGTGCGAGCAACTACCCGCCATCGTCCTGGTTTCCCGAGATCGGCTGGACCCAGCCGGTCATGGTCGACAACGCCGGCGGCGATGCCGCCAAGGCGTTCGGCCTCAAGAGCTTCCCGTACATGCTGTTCGTCGACGGCAACGGTGTGGTGAAACAGCGGGCCACCGGGGAGCTGACCCTCGCCGAGCTCACCACCGGCATCAAGGCCATAACGGGCTGACCACCCGCGCGCCACCGGTAACCTCCTGCCCATGCGCGAATCCTTTCTCGAGGCCGTGAAGACGCGCGTCGTCATCTACGACGGCGCCACCGGCACCTGGTTGCAGGAGCAGAACCTCACGGCGGACGATTTCGGCGGTCCGGAGTTCGAGGGATGCAACGAGATCCTCGGCATCACACGGCCCGACGTGATCGAGCAGTTCCACCGCACCTACTGCGAGCTCGGCGTCGACGCCATCGAGACCAACACGTTCGGCTCGTTCTCCATCCCCCTCGGCGAGTACGGCATCGCCGAGCGCGACATCGAGATCTCGCGGGCCAACGCGGCCATCGCCCGCAAGGTCGCCGACGAGTACGGCGTGTGGGTCGCCGGTTCGATCGGGCCGGGCACCAAGTTCGCATCGCTCGGTCAGATCACCTACGCCGAGCTGCGGGCCGCGTACCGGCGCCAGGGCCAGGGGCTGCTCGAGGGCGGTGTCGACCTGTTCCTCATCGAGACGCAGTTCGACCTCCTCGGGTGCAAGGCCGCCATGGCCGGGTGTCGCGATGCCATGGCCGACGCCGGGCGCGAGGTGCCGATCCAGTTGCAGGTCACGATCGAGCTCACGGGTCGCATGTTGCCCGGCACCGAGATCCAGGCTGCGCTCGCCGCGCTCGAGCCACTCGGCCCCGACGTCATCGGCATCAACTGCGCCACCGGCCCGGCCGAGATGAGCGAGCACCTGCGCGTGCTCTCCCAGCACAGCCGGGTACCGATCTCGTGCCTCCCCAACGCCGGTCTGCCGTCGGTCGTCGACGGGCACATGCACTACGACCTCACGCCCGACCAACTCGCCGAGTTCCACCATCGCTTCGTCACCGACCTCGGGGTCAGCGTCATCGGTGGTTGCTGTGGCACCACGCCCGCACACATCAAGGCGGTCGTCGACCGCTGCAAGAACCTCACCCCGGCCGTCCGCCGCCCCGAGCACGAAGCGGGCGCCACGTCCATCTATTCGTTGGTTCCGTTCGATCAGGACACCTCGTTCCTCATCATCGGCGAGCGCACCAACGCCAACGGCTCGAAGAAGTTCCGCGACGCGATGCTCGCGGGCGACATGGACACGTGCCTGCAGATGGCACGCGATCAGGTCAAGGAGGGCGCCCACGTGCTCGACGTGTGCGTCGACTACGTGGGCCGCGACGGCACGCTCGACATGCACGAGATCGCGTCACGCTTCGCCACGCAAGTGGCTGCGCCGTTGGTGCTCGACTCGACCGAGCCCGAGGTCGTCGAGGCCGGTCTGCAACACATCGGTGGCCGTGCGATCCTCAACTCGGCCAACCTCGAAGACGGCGAGGCGCCCGGTTCGCGCCTCGACCGCGTCTTCAAGCTGGCGAAGCAGTACGGCGCGGCGGTCATCTGCCTGCTCATCGACGAAGAAGGCCAGGCACGCGATGTCGAGTGGAAGCTACGCATCGCGCACCGCATCCACGACCTTGCAGTGAACCGCTATGGCCTCGAACCCAGCGATCTCATCTTCGATGCGCTCACGTTCCCGCTCTCGACGGGCGACGACGACCTTCGTCGCGACGGCATCGCGACCATCGAGGCCATTCAGCGCATCAAAGCCGAGATGCCCGGCGTGTACACCACGCTCGGCGTTTCGAACGTGTCGTTCGGCCTCAACCCTGCGGCACGTCACGTGCTGAACAGCGTGTTCCTGCACGAGTGCGTGCAAGTCGGACTCGACTCGGCCATCGTGCACGCAGGCAAGATCGTGCCGCTCGCAAAGGTCCCCCAGGAACAGCGCGACGTGTGCCTCGATCTGGTGTGGGATCGACGCGGGCTCGCCGGTGGCGACAAGACCGATCCGAAGTACGACCCGCTGCAGAAGCTGCTCGAGGTGTTCGCCGACGTCAAGGTGGCCACTGCGGTCAAAGAGGACCGCAGCGACTGGACGCTCGAGCGTCGCCTGTCGCAACGCATCATCGACGGTGACCGCGAAGGCCTCGACATCGATCTCGAAGCTGCGCTGGCCACCACGCCGCCGCTCGACATCATCAACAACACGTTGCTCGCCGGCATGAAGGTCGTGGGCGAGCTCTTCGCCACCGGCGAGATGCAGCTGCCGTTCGTGCTGCAGTCGGCCGAGACCATGAAGATGTCGGTGGCGTACCTCGAACCGCACATGGAGAAGAACGCGGGCAGCAACGCCAAGGGCAAGCTCGTGCTCGCCACGGTGAAAGGCGACGTCCACGACATCGGCAAGAACCTGGTCGACATCATCCTCACCAACAACGGCTACGAGGTGCACAACCTCGGCATCAAGGTGGCCATCACCGAGATGATCGACAAGGTCCTCGAGGTGGGCGCCGATGCGATCGGCATGAGCGGCCTTCTCGTGAAGAGCACGCCCATCATGCGCGACAACCTCGACGAGCTCAACGCGCGCAAGCTGTCGGACATCCCGGTGCTGCTCGGTGGTGCCGCACTCACCCGCACCTACGTCGAGCGCGATCTGCGCAGCGTGTACGAGGGCCGCGTGTTCTACGGCAAGGACGCGTTCGAAGGCCTCAACGTCATGGATCGCCTCATGAACATGAAACGCACCGGGACCGACGACGCCGACTGGGGTCGCGTCCTCGGCGGGCGCAACCTCCCACCTCGCGCCCCCGCAGCCGTCATCGACCCGGCCGACATCCCGAGGCGCTCCCCCGACGTCGAGGCCGACAACGAGGTGTTCGTGCCGCCGTTCCTCGGCGCGAAGATCGTGAAGGGCGTCGCGCTCGACGACATCGCGGGGTACATCAACGAGACCGCGCTCTTCCGCAACCAGTGGCAGTTCCGCCCCGAGGGCACCGAGAACGACGAAGAGTTCAAAGCGCGCATCCGTCCCACGTTGCGCGCTCAGCTGGCCGACGCCAAGGCGCAGAACCTGCTGATCCCCCAGGTGGCATACGGCTACTTCGCGGCCAACGGCGACGGCAACGACCTCGTGATCTGGACCGACGAGTCACGCACCACCGAACGCATGCGGTTCAGCTACCCGCGCCAGACCAAGGCGCCGTACCTGTGCATCGCCGACTTCTTCCGTCCGATCGATTCGGGCGAGGTCGACTACGCGGCGTTCCACATCGTCACCATGGGTGCCCGCGTCAGCGAGGAGACGGCGACGTTGTTCGCGGCCGACAAGTACCAGGACTACCTGCTGTTGCACGGTCTCGGTGTCGAGATGGCCGAGGCACTCGCCGAGTACTGGCACCGCCGCATCCGCGAGGAGTGGGGCTTCGCGGATCAGGACGGGCCGAGCCTGGCCGGGTTGTTCCGCCAGCAGTACCGGGGCGGTCGCTACTCGTGGGGCTACCCCGCCTGCCCCGACCTCGAGGACAACGCACAGGTCGCCGAACTGCTGGGCGCCGATCGCATCGGCGTCGAGTGCGGCGAGGAGACCAGCTGGCAGTACCAACCCGAGCAGACCACCTCCGCCCTCATCTGCCACCACCCCAAGTCCAAGTACTTCGTAGCCAGATGATTGAGCTCAGCTGAGCGACATCGCGATTGCCGCGGCGTCGAGGTTGGCGCCTTCGATGCGGGCCAGTTGATGGCAGTCGCCGGCGACGTGGGCGTGGATGCCGGCGGCGCGCAAGGCGTCGTGCAGCGCCGGGGCCGGCGTGGCCCCTGAGGCGATGATCACCGTGTCCGCGGCCATGGTGCGGGTGGTGTCGTCGACCTGTACGTGCACGCCGGCCGCGTCGATGCCGGTAACCACGGCGCGCGCCACCAGTTCGATGCCGTTGGCCTCGGCATCGGCGACGAGTCGGAACCGCCCCGGTATGCCGAGCTCGGGCGCGAACACGTGCGTGGGTTCGATCACGCTCACCGTACGGCCACGCCGGTGGCACAGGTCGGCCAGGGACAGCCCCACCTTGCCACCGCCCAGCACCGCCACGTTCGCTCCGACGGTGTCACCGTCGTCGCGCAGCCAGTCGCCGAGCGCGGGCACGGTGAAGACGTGTGCCAGGTCTGCGCCGGGGATGGACGGGCGACCCCAGGCGGCGCCGGTGGCCACGACCACTTCGTCGAACCCCGCAGCGAGGACGTCATCGACCGTGGCGGCCTTCGCCAGCGTGAACGACACGCCGTTCTGCTCGGCCTGGCGGATGAGCCAACCCAGGTAGCGCTCGAGCAGCGGGTCGGCGGCTCCTGCGTGCACGAGCATGCCGCCGAGCCGCGTACCCGACTCCCACAGGGTCACCGAGTGACCGGCTTCGGCCAGCACGCGCGACGTCTCGAGACCCGCCGGGCCGCCGCCGATGACCAGCACGCGCTTCGGCGATGGCGCCCGCCCGATCGCCAGGTCGTGTTCACGACCGGTCTGCGCGTTGCCCACGCAGTGCACCGAGTCGCGGACGAAGATGTTGCCGATGCAGCGGTACTGGTAGATGCACGGACGGATGTCGTCGCTGCGCCCGGCCGCGAGCTTGTTGGGGAGATCGGGATCGGCGAGCAGCTTGCGCCCCATCACGATGAAGTCGGCCTTGCCGTCGGCGAGCACCTCTTCGGCTTCGTCGGGCTCCATGCGCCCGAACGTGATGACCGGTACCGACACCCGCGAGCGGAGGATGCGGGCGTACTCGGTCAGCGAACCCGGCGCACCCTTGGTGTAGCGGTGCGGGGCATAACCATCGGTGGGACCGGTTGCGACGTCGGTGCTGGCGTACGCGGTGAGGTGCACGGCGTCGATGCCGGCCTCGACGGCGAGCTCGATGACGCGCAGCTGTTCGTCGAAGGTCTCGCCGTCGGTCTTGTGGTGCTCGACCGCGTTGATGCGGATCCACAGCGGGAACTCGGCGCCGACACGCGCTCGGATCGCGCGCACGATGTCGACCAGGAGTCGCGCCCGGTTCTCGACCGCGCCGCCCAACCCGTCGGTGCGCG
>JBKJKR010000107.1:0-3221 GCA_046597135.1 Acidimicrobiales bacterium
TGCTCCATGATGTACTCGGCCCAGTCGACGAGCGCGTCGACCATCTCGGACTCCGGGACCACGGCGACGTTCTGCCCCTTGACGAACAGGTGGCCGCGCTTGTTGCCCGCCGCGATGCCGAGATCGGCGTCGCGCGCTTCGCCAGGACCGTTGACGACGCAGCCCATGACCGCGATCTGCAACGGGATCTCGCGATCCTTGAAGGCCTCGAGCGCCTGGTTCGCAACGGCGATCACGTCGACCTCGGCGCGGCCGCACGATGGGCACGCGATGAGATCGACGTTCTTGCGCTCGCGCAGGCCCAGAGCTTCGAGAAGAGTGCGGCCGGCGCGTGCTTCTTCGACCGGGTCGGCGGTGAGCGAGTAGCGGATGGTGTCGCCGATGCCCTCGGCGAGCAGCGTGCCGATGCCGGCACTCGACTTGATGAGCCCGGCGAACGTGGGACCGGCCTCGGTGACGCCGAGGTGGAGCGGATGATCGGTGACATCGGCCAGCATGCGGTATGCCTGGATCATCAACGCGACGCTCGACGCCTTGACCGAGATCTTGACGTCGTCGAAACCGACCTCGTCGAAGTACGCGAGCTCGCGCTGCGCGGACTCGACCATGGCTTCTGCGGTGACCCGCCCGCCGTACTTCTCATAGAGCGCCGGGTCGAGGGAGCCGCCGTTGACGCCGATGCGGATGGGCACGCCGCGCGCCTTGGCCTCGTTGGCGACGAGCTTGATGTGCTCGGGGCGCCGGATGTTGCCCGGGTTCAACCGCAGGCAGTGCACCCCGGCGTCGAGCGCGGCGAGCGCCATCTTGTACTGGTGGTGGATGTCGGCCACGATCGGCACGGGGCTGCGGGGCACGATGTGTGCGAGGCCCTCGGCCGCTTCGATCTCGTTGCAGGTGCACCGCACGATGTCGGCGCCGGCCGCCGCGAGCGCGTAGATCTGTTGCAGGGTGCCTTCGACGTCGGCGGTCTTCGTGGTGGTCATGGACTGCACCGTGATGGGCGCGCCGCCACCGACGGGCACCGAGCCGACCATGATGCGGCGAGTGGTACGACGAGGAGAGGCTGCGGTCACGTCCATGCGCGCGCCTTTCTACCGTGACTCCGGCCCGGTCGCGCGGCGTACATGCTCAACCGCCGAACGACAGCGGGTCGATGATGTCGCGGAACAGCGCGAGCACCCCGAGGAAGACCATGATGCCCGCCACCGCGTAGACGATGGGAAGCGCCTTGGTCATGTCGGCGAAGTAGCGCTTGCCGCGTCGAGAGCGGATGCGCTCGTAGGTGCCCACCACCACGTGCCCTCCGTCGAAGGGCAACGTGGGCATGAGGTTGAACACGCCGATGAAGATGTTGAACAGCGCGAACAGCTCGAGGAAGTTGCCGAGGCCGAGCTTTCCGGCGTCGCTCGCCACCTTGCCGAAGCCGTAGATCGACATGACCCGGTTGTCGTCGGCGGTGAGCGAGCGGCACTCGGTGTCGTCGGTGCCGTCGGTGCCGGCCTTGACCGTGTCGGACACGAACGACCCGACGTTGCTCGGCCGGAAGAACCGTGCGATGCCACTCACGGCGGCCGAGGTGACCCGCCCGAAGTCGCCGATGCTGCGCCCCGCGCCCACGAACGGGTTCTCGCGCGCTTTTTCGAACTTCGGCGACACGCCGAGGAACCCGCGGGTGATGGTGCTGCCCGGGGGCAACGAGTTGACGGTGGCATCGACGGCGCACAACTTGTCGGTGCGGAGCACTTCGATGCGGTACGTGCTGCCGACGGTGACCAACGCGCTCAGCTGTGCGTAGGTACGGACGTCGGCGCCATCGAGGGTGACCAGACGGTCGCCCGCCTCGAGGCCACGGATCGCCTCGCTGACGCCCGTGTCGAAGCGCTCGGCGATCACGGTGCTGGTGGTGACCTCCTGACCATCGCGCGAATAGACGATGGTGGTCTCGGCCCCGCCCGCTCCGGCCAGCAACCCGCTGAGATCGCGGAACTCACCCACCGGCTGGTCGCCGATGCGCAGCAACGTGTCACCCTCGCGCAGGCCCGCGGCGGCGGCCGCGGAATCGTCCGACACCCCGCGGATCCGCCACGAGTCGGTCGGGATGCCGATGCCGACGTACACGATCATCAGGATGACGAAGGCCTGGATGAAGTGCATGGTGGAGCCGGCCACCGCCACCAGCATGCGGCGCGGGTACGACGCCTGGCGGTACGTGCGCGCTTCGTCCTCCGGGTCGACCTCCTCGAGGTTCGACATGCCGATGATGCGCACGTAGGCGCCGAGCGGGATGGCCTTGATGCCGTACTGAGTCTCGCCGCGCGTGACCGACCAAAGCCGGGGCCCGAACCCGATGAAGAACTCGGTGACCTTCATGCCCCCGCGCTTGGCCGCCAGGTAGTGGCCGAGCTCGTGCAGGAAGATCATGACCACGATCCCGACGACGGCCGCGACCCACCACCATGAGACCTGCACGCCGAGGAGCACGAGCAGCCCGACGAACGCGACCAGCGGCAACGGCGTATCGCGCACGTCGCGACGCCCGGCGCCGCCCACCGGCACGTCGGGCAGTTCGGGCTGCATGGGGATGTGGGGGTCACCGGGAGACGGTGGCGGCTCGGTCACGATGCTCACGCGGCGGCTGCCCTCCGGTCGATGATCGAGGTGGCGATGCGACGGGACTGCGCGTCTGCGTCGAGCACCGCCTCGGTGCTGTCGGCGGGCGTGGAGTCCCAGCGGTGCAACGCCTCATCGAGTACGTCGGCAATCCCGAGCCACGGAATGAGGCCCCGCAGGAAGGCATCGACGGCGACCTCGTTGGCCGCGTTGAGCCATGCGGGGGCCGTGGCGCCGGCCCGACCGGCGTCGAAGGCCAATGCCAGGCACCGGAAGGTCTCAAGGTCGGGCGTGTCGAAATCGAGCCGACGCAGCTCGGTCCAGTCGATCGGGCCGTACGGGAACTCGAGCCGATCGGGATAGGCGAGGGCGTAGCCGATGCACAGGCGCATGTCGGGCTTCGACAGCTGGGCGATGGTTGCGCCGTCCGTATAGGTGACCATGGAGTGCACGATCGACTGGGGGTGCACGACGACCTCGATGCGGTCATACCCCACGTCGAACAGCTCGTTGGCCTCGATGACCTCGAGTCCCTTGTTCATGAGCGTCGACGAATCGACGGTGATCTTCGGACCCATGCTCCACGTGGGGTGGGCCAGCGCGTGCTCGAC
>JBKJKR010000258.1:0-14705 GCA_046597135.1 Acidimicrobiales bacterium
ACCGCCGCGGCCTGCTCGGGCGTGAGTCCCTCGAGTCGGGTCGGGTCGACCGGCGAGGCGAACTCGCGCTTGGCCGCTTCATCGTTGGAGCTGACGATGAGGTCATAGGCGCTGGGCAGCGTCTCGGCCGCGATCAGCTTGCGGGCTTCGTCGACCGACGACACCGCGGTGCCGCAGTCGCCGGTGGTCTGGGTCTGGGGCGTGCAACCCACGTTGATGTCGAGCGTCTGCCACGACGGCACGGCACCCAGCCAGCCGATCCCGTAGATCCACCAGATCACGGCCATGATGAACATCCAGCCGAAGAAGCCGGCCAACGCGATCAGCGTGCCGAGGCGGATGCCGACGTTGGTCGATACGAGCAGCCAGACCGAGCCCATGAGGACGGTCGAACCCGTGAGCACGACCAGGATGCCGCGGACAGTGGGGTCCCACGAGATACCTGCGAGCGTGAGCGCGAGGCTCATTGCATGCTCCTTTCGTAGGCAACCACGGCCTCGATCTCGGCTTCGGTGAGGATGGCCGGGTAGGTCACCGCCGCCGTGTCGTCGATACGAGGACCGAACCCGGGCATCTGACCGCTACCGATGCCCGCGTTGCCGTACCGCTTGCCCCGCTCGGAGCCGCTCGTGATGAAGGCCGAGTGGGTGGCCGAGGTGTTGAACTTGCGAGTGGTGGCCCCGGCCTGCAACGACGGCCCGAACCAGCCGTTGCCGTCGGAATACTTCGCGACGAGCGGCGCACCCACCTTGTCGGTGACGTCAGCCGCATCGTAGGACCAACCCGTGGTGTGGCACCGGGCGCAGCTGTACGCCCCCTGCGCCGCGGTGTTGTTGAACACCAACTTGCCGTAGATCGATGCGAAGAACGGCGACGCCGGGTCGGAGATCTCCTTGATGTATGCGTCGAGCGACGTCTCGATGTCGTCGGTGGCCGTCTTGACCGCCGCGGCTTTGGCCGCCGTTTCGTTGGGCGTGCTGGTGCTGAGCCGGTTGGCGGCGTCGAGCGCGGTCTGCAGCGTGGGGCGCTCGGCGAGCATCACGGCCTTGGCGCCGTCGCGGATGCCACCGTCGACGCTGGCCCGCATCTCCTCTTCGGGGAGCTGGACCGTGCGCAGGTAGATGATCAGGTCGCGCAGGTTGTTGACGGTAAGCGGGCCGCCACCCGGGGCACCCCAGGCGGGCATGACACCGTTGCGGCCGTAGTTCAGGATGTCGGTGACCTCCTCTTCACTGAACCGAGTGAGCACCGCGGTGAGCGCCGGCGCCTTCCAGCTGACGTTGGCCACGAATGCGCCGGCATCGTCGGTGATGCTGGTGGCGATGACGCCGCCGGTGCCGCCCGGGCCGTGGCACCGTTCGCAGTTGACGACGTACAGCTCATCGCCACGCTTCTCGCTGCGGATGGTGAAGCCGTCGGCCGCGTTGGTGATGCGAGCCGGCTCGGCGAGCCAGTAGAGCGGAAGGGCCACAGCGATGATGCCCAGCATCGACAGGGCGAAGAGCAGGGAGCGATCGAGGCGCGTGGTCTCGAGCACCGAGTCTTCGTCGAGCGGCTTGCGGTTGGCCGCGAGCTCGATCTCGGAGCCGATCTCGGGCTTCGCGGCGCGGATGTTCGCGTAGATGTAGGCGACGAATCCGAAGCCGACGAGGACGGCGATGACCCACCCGACCGCGGACTGTGTGGATGCTGCAACAAGCATGTGTGTGTGCCCTATCCCCTTAAGAGTGATCGCCGGACAGGCAGTGCGGGCCCTCAGCCTCTTGGCCGGTGGTGTTGACGCCGATCGGCGGACCGGGGATGACCGAGCCGGTGTCGACGAGGAGGAACCCGTCGGCGGTGACCTCCATCGCGAACCGGTCCATGCCACGGGGGGCGGGCCCCGCGCGCTTCTCGCCGACCTGGTTGTACTGCGAGCCGTGGCACGGGCACTCGAACCACTGGGAGGTCTTGCAGTCCGGCACGCGACAACCGAGGTGTGGGCACTTCTGGTACAGCGCGAGGATGCCGGCCTCCATGCCGGTCAGCTCGGCCGGGGAGTACACCGCCTTGGCCTTCTCGATCGAGCCGGTGGGGTACTCGGTGAGCCACATGCGACCGTCGGCGCGGTAGAGGAAGCCGCTCGACTTCTCGATCTCCTGGAGGAGATCGGTGACGCGTCCGACGCGGATCTTCGAGCCGAAGCCGCCGCCGACCTTGGGCCACAGGAAGCCGATGCACGCCGCGCCGAACGTCGACAGCGAGAGCACCATGCCGCCGACGATGCTGCGGTTGAGGAACTGACGGCGGCTGACGCCGACGGCGTCGGCGTCGGGGGCCACGAACGGTGCGGGCGACTTCGGCGCGACCGGTTCGAGGTCCTTCTTGCGGTCGGCCGCGGCAGCACGCTCGATGTCCTTACCGGTGAGGGGCGCGGTCTCCGCGGCGATGGGCGCGACCAGACCCTTGTCGCGCTTGACCGTCTCGCGCGACAGAGCGCCGATGGCCATGCCCTGATCGCGGCGCTTCATCGCGGACACGACGAGTGCCGCGAGCGCAAGCACGAGAAGGACCACGGCGACGATGACGACGGTTCCGTTCATGTCAGCGGCTCCTGTAGATGGTGGGGGAACACACGGTGATTCGCATCAGAGCTCGAAGAAGATTCCCGCGTTCCAGGGGAACACGAAGTTGAAGCCCGGGCCCCGGAAGAACGACCCGATCATCACGAGGACCGCCCAGAACATCAGGTGGACGGTCATGAGGGCGATCGCGAACTTGCGATCCTCGGGTTTGTTCGACGGGTTCTTGTCGATGAACGGCGCCGCGCCCAGGACGAACAGGCCCATGCCGGGGATGGTCACGCCGGCCACCATGGGGTGGAACATCGTGAGCAGTTCCTGCAGGCCGAGGAAGTACCAGGGGGCCTTCGACGGGTTCGGCGTCTGGTTGAAGTTGGCCAGTTCGAGGAAGGGTGCGTTGACCCAGACCGAGAACAAGAGGGTGAAGGCGAGGCAGAACAGCGCGGCGCCGAACTCGACCACGAGGAGGTGGGGCCAGGTGTGCACCTTGTCCTGGGGCGTGGCCTTGACGTCTTGGATCGAGCCCGACTTGACGACGGTGAGCAACCGCTGCGTGTGACCACCCGGTCCGGTCGCGACGGGCGGCGGGCCACCGGCGGCGATGACCGGCGCGCCGCCCGAGGGCTTCTCGGCGACCGCTGTCGCGGTACCGCCGCCCCCGGCCGCCTTGTCGCGGGCCGACTTGGAGCGCTCGAGGAGGTGCGCTGGGATCTTGCTCGCGCCGGCCGCGTCGCCACCACCGGCGGCCGGGGCCGGCGCTGGGGTGGTCTCGGCCGCGTCGCCACCGGCGGCTGCCGCAGCCTTGGCCGCGGCCTTCGCCTTGGCCTCTTCGGCCCGCTTGCGGAGATGTTCAGGAACTTCGGTCATGGATGCCTCGTCTCCTGATCTACAACGGACCCGAGATGCCGCCGTCTTTGCGGACCCGCCAGAAGTGGATCGCCATGAAGATGACGATCACGAATGGCAGCAGCAAGACGTGGAGCACGTACCAGCGCAACAGCGTGTCGGTGCCGATCTCCTTGCCGCCGAGCAGCACGAAGCGGACCTCGCTGCCGAACACCGGCGTGTACCCCATCATGTTGGTACCCACGGTGACGGCCCAGAGTGCGAGCTGATCCCAGGGCAACAGATAGCCGGTGAACGAAAGCAGCAGCGTGAGCTGCAAGAGCATGACGCCGATGATCCAGTTGAACTCGCGGGGCGCCTTGTACGCACCGTGGTAGAAGACGCGCGCCATGTGCAAGAACACCGTGAGCACCATGAGGTGCGCCCCCCATCGGTGCATGTTGCGCACGAGCAGGCCGAAGGTCACCGACGACTTCAGCGTGGCGATGTCGTCCCACGCCTGTGCCGCGGTGGGTCGGTAGAAGAACATCAAGAAGATGCCCGTGACCGTGAGCAGGATGAAGAGGAAGAAGCTGAGCCCACCGAGGCACAGCGTGTAGCTCACTTTGACCGCGTGGCGCTTCACCTTCACGGGGTGAAGGTGGTACAGCACGCTGTTCATGATCACGTACGACCGGTTACGTGGGCTGTCCGAGTAGCCCTTGCGAAAGATCGAGCCCGGCCGGAAGATGGAGTTCCATGCTTGGGAACCCTGCACCTGCTGGGTGATCTTGGCGAGCTTCTCGCCGATCGGCGCTTTGGTCATCGCCACTGTCGTGTGCTCCTGGTTCCTCTGCGCTCAGCCGAGCCGCATGCCGTAGCCGTAGCCGTACGTGTTGGTGCGTTGGTGCGGATCGCCGGTGGCCGGCGGCGCGCCGACCTTGCCGAGGATGATGACGCCGGTGGGGCACCGGTCGACACACAGCGCACAACGGGTGCAAACGTCGTCGTCGATGAGGAAGACGACGTGGTCTTTCGGATCAGCCCCGGGCCGCTCGGTGCCAGTTGCCTCAGCAATGACGTCGGGCGTGACCATGTGGATGCACTTCCACGGGCAGATGTCGACGCAGCCCTCGCACATGATGCACTCGGACTGATCGATGTGGATGAACTGCTTGGGCTTGACGGCCTTCGACAGCCATTCGGCATCTACTTCTTGGAGGACGTAGCCGTCGCTCCACTCGGGCATCGGTGGGTTGGCGTCACCGGCCCCCATCAGTTGCTTCCTTCGCGCACGAGCGGGCGTCCGAACTCGGACTTCTCGACGGCGACCGGCGCCTTCTGGCCCCGCTTCTGCCACTTCACCCAGAGCACGCCCATGCCACCGAGCCCGATGCCATAGATGCCGACTGCGACCAAGTCACGCATGGTCTGCCACGAGACCGTGATCGGGAGCGGCCACTTGATGCAGCCCTTGCTCGTTCCCCACTCCCAGGAGCACGCGGCGGTCTTGCTGCTCGGCTGGAGGAAGATCTTGTCGGGGCGCCACCGCAGCTCGTTGTCGGCCCAGGTGAGCCACTGGTGCGGCACGACGCCGTAGACCCAGAACAACAAGAAGAACACATACACCGCGGCAACCATGGCTTCGCCCCAGGTGAGCGGGGTGCCGACGGGACGGCGGCCCATGTACCAATAGATGCCGCCGACGAGCGCAGCGGCCACGATCACCGAGGACCAGAAAGCGACGTTGAGCACGTGGCGAGCACCTCCCTCGTGAATCCGATCACAATTGTACGACCAAGGAGGCGACGTCCGGGGATACTGACTTCTACGAGGCCTCGCCGGTTGTGCCGGCGGGGTCGAGGAGCAGGATCGGGTGCGACACCCCTGACGCGCCGGTCAGGACCGGCACGTGAGGCGTTGTTTAGCACGGGCCCTCTGAGCGTGGCACATCGAAAGCTGGTGTTCATGTGCCCCGGCGACGCCGGTGGATCCGGGCATCCGACCGACCGGGGAATGCCACCCCGGCTTGGCCGATCGTGGCAAGATCCGCGTAGGGTGAAGCGGTTCCGGGCGCCTGTCGCGGGTAGCGCGAGCACCTGCTCCTGCTGTTCGAGACGCCGCCGTTCGCGACGCCGCCAGAAGTCCTGCGGAGGATCCGTTGACCGAGATTCCAGAGCACCTCCTCGAGCGCTCCCGGGCGCGCCGTGCCGCGCTCGGCCTCGGCGGCGGCGATGCGCCGGCCGCCGCCGCGCCTGCGGGCGGTTCGGCCTCACCGGCCACCACGGCTGCGTCCCCGGCCAAGGCCGCTGCTGCTGCGCCCGTGGTCGCGGCGAGGAAGCCCGAGGTCGTCGTCACGCCTGAAGTGCGCGCCGCCAACGCCCGCAAGCGGATCCCGTGGTGGGCCGCCCCCGTACTGCTCTTCCTGCCGCTCTGGTCCTTCCTCTACGTGCAGACGCTGTCCGAACCCGGCGCCTCGGTCGAGGGGGTGCTCGCCGAGGGCGAGGCCATCTACGCCAAGTGCGCGGGCTGCCACGGCGCCACCGGCGGCGGCGCGGGCGCCATCCCCGGCTTCACCAACGGCATGCTCCTCGAGACGTTCCCCGAGTTCGCACCGCAGATCGAGTGGATCGTCAAAGGTTCCGACGGCTTCAAGGCCGTGGGCAGCTACGGCGCCACCAACCGTCCGGTGGCCGGTGGCATGCCCGGGTGGGCGGCCCAGCTCACCGCCAAGGAACTGCTCGCCGTCATCTATTACGAGCGGGTGCAGTTCGGCGGCCAGGACGAAGCCGACCTCGAGCAGCTCAAGACCCTCGCCGAGAGCCCCGAGCTCCCGGCGCAGTTCGAGCCGACAGTCACCCTGGCCGAGATCGAGACGCTCATCAGCGACCTCGCCCCCGCGGCAGGCTGATGCACGATCTCCTCGTCATCGGCGGGGGGCCGGCCGGTTCGAGCGCCGCGTATTGGGCGGCCGAACACGGTCTCGATGTGGTGTTCGTGGAGCGCAAGTCGTTCCCGCGCGAGAAGACCTGCGGTGACGGCATCACGCCGCGCGGCGTGAAACAGCTTCACGACATGGGGTTGGCCGAGGTGCTCACCCGCTACCACCGCGTCGACGGGCTGCGGGCCATCGCCCACAACCGCACCATCGAGATGAAGTGGCCCGACCACCCGGTGTATCCGAACTTCGGGTACGTCATCCGCCGGGCCGAGCTCGACACCTTCGTGGCCGAGAACGCGGTGCGGCGCGGCGCGGTGCTGCGCAGCCACACCGAGGCGTTGGCCCCGTTGTTGCGCAACGGCATGGTGGTCGGCGCGACCGTCCGAGACCACGACAACGACTGCACCGAAGACATCGCGGCGCGTTATGTGATCGTGGCCGACGGCTCGAACTCGCGGTTCGGCCGGGCGCTCGGTACCGCCCGGGACCGTTCGTATCCGCAGGGCATGGCCATCCGGGGCTACTTCGCGAGCCCGATGCACGACGACCCGTGGATCGAGAGCGCGCTCGACGTGCGCGATCGCGCCGGGAACTCGTTGCCCGGCTACGGCTGGATCTTCCCGGTGGGCAACGGCACCATCAACGTCGGCGTCGGGTTGCTGTCCACGTTCCGCGACTGGAAGAGCATCAATACCACGCACCTCATGCGCGAGTTCGCGGCCACGCTCCCGGCGCACTGGCAGATCGACCCCGAGTCGCCCATCGCTCCCCCCACCGGCGGACGCCTGCCCATGGGTGGATCCGTCGGCCCGAAGGTCGGCCCGAACTGGCTCATCGCCGGGGATGCCGCCGGTTCGATCAACCCGTTCAACGGCGAGGGCATCGACTACGCCTACGAGACCGGTCGGCTCGCGGCCACCCTCGTCGCCGAGGCGCTCGCCACCGGCAACGGGCTGGCGATCCAGCAGTACCCCCAACTGCTCGACGACGAGTTCCGGCTGTACTTCAAGGTGGCCCGACTCTTCGCGAAGATCATCGGCAACCCGCGACTCATGCGCGAGCTCACCCGGGTCGGCATGCAGTCACGTTCGCTCATGGAATGGGCGCTGCGCATCATGGCCAACCTGCTGCGACCCGACGAACTGGGTCCGGCCGAGGCCGCCTACAAGGCCATCGCCGTGCTCGTCCGGCTGGTGCCCGACTCGGTCGCGGCCACCAAGGGCTGACCACGCCCTCACGGCCCGGAAAATTTCTCCGCAAACCCTCAAGTCGCGCCCCGGCGGTGCCGATGGTCCGCCACAGGTCCGTTCGCCTCATGCCCGACGTGGTCCCTGTTGACCACACTCGGCGTTCATGCGCACGCGTCGACGCCCCGGCCTCCTCGTTGCCGTCGCCGCGTCCATGCTCCTGAGCAGCAGCTGGGTCCATGCGCCACACCCGACCACCGTCGACATCGCGTCAGCTCACACCACGGAGCGCGGCGCGGACCGGGCCGCTCGCATCACCGAGTCGGTGCACTACGACGACACCACGGTCGCGCTGCTCGCCTCCTACGCCGTCGCCGATGGCCGGCCGGCGATTCCTGCCGGAAGCGCAGACCTCGAGCGCGACCTCCGTTTGTGGAACCTGGTCGAGGTCACGCTGCCCCCGGACGCCGCACAATCGATCCGCCAGATGAACGTGATCAGCGACGGCCGCAACGGCACGCTCGGCATGGTGCACCGTTCGTCGGTCGCGGCGGGAAGTTGGGTGCTGTCGTTCGATCCGGCCGAGGCGGACGGCGTGCTGGTCGACACGTTGGTGCACGAATACGCCCACATGCTCACGCTGCGCCCGGAGGACCTCACGTCGAAGGCGGCGTCCCGCAACGGCTGCGACGGTGTCCGCATCGCCATCGGTTGCGCGAGGTTCGGCTCGGCGCTCGCCGAATGGCACGACGGGTTCTGGGCCGGGACGACCGAGCCGGCGTCGACCGACACTCGCCGGTTCGTGAGCGCGTACGCCGCCTCGAGCGTGCACGAGGACCTCGCGGAGTCGTTCATGGCATGGACGCTCGATCAGGTGCTGCGCCCGTCACCCCAGGTGCGGGAGCGGTTCGCGTTCTTCGAGGGCCGCCCCGAGTTCGTCGCCGCCCGCAACGCCATCCTCGCCCGGCTCGATCGCTGACCGACGCGCCGCGGCGAGTCAGCCGGCCATGACCACCTTGGCCGCGGCCGCGCACGCGGCGAAGGTCTGCGCAAGGTCGTCGGCCGAGTGGGCCAGGCTCGGGAAGAGCACTTCGTACGCGCCGGGGGCGAGTGCGACACCCCGGCGCAACAGCTCGTGGAAGACCTTCGGGTAGATGCCGTTGCGGGCCAGGACGTCGGCCTCGTCGAAGTTGCTGGGCTCGGTGCTGCCGAAGAACACGCCGACGAGCGGACCGACGCAGGGCACGACAGCGGCGAGCCCCTCGGAGGCGAACGCGTCGCGCATGCCCGCTGCCAGTTGATCGGCGATGGCGTCGAGCCGCTCGTAGGCGTCGGCGTCGAGGAGCGCGAGCGCGGTGAGCCCGGCCGCAGTGGCCAGCGGGTTCCCTGAGAGCGTGCCGGCCTGGTACACCCCGCCGAGCGGCGCGAGGTGCGACATGAGGGCGCGGCTCCCCCCGAACGCGCCGACGTTGAGACCACCACCGATGACCTTGCCGAAGCACCACAGGTCGGGCTGCACGCCCGACCACGTGGTGGCCCCGCCGACCCCGAGGCGGAACCCGGTGATGACCTCGTCGAAGAGGAGGAGCGCACCGACGCGGTCGCACGCGTCGCGCAGGCCTTGCAGGAAGCCGGGGGCGGGGGCGACGAGGCCCATGTTGGCGGCCACCGGTTCCACGCAGACGACCGCCACGGACTCGTCGAGTTCGGGCACCACGTTGTACGGGGCGACGATGGTGTCGGCCACGGCACCTGCGGTGACGCCGTCGCAACCGGACAGCCCTTGGTTGGCCACGCCGCTGCCCCCTGCGGCGAGCAGCGCGTCGCTGTGGCCGTGGTAGCAGCCGGCGAACTTCACGATGGTGTCGCGGCTGGTGGCGCCACGAGCGAGGCGCACCGCGGTCATGGTCGCTTCGGTCCCGGACGACACCAGGCGGACCATCTCGAGGCCGGGCACCCGCGCGGCGAGTGCTTCGGCGAGCTCGACCTCACGCAACGTGGGCGCGCCGAACGTGGTGCCGTCGAGCGCCGCGGCGCGGATGGCTTCGATCACCTTGGGGTGCGCGTGGCCGAGGATGGACGCGCCGTAGCTCTGCACGTAGTCCACATAGCGCGTGCCTTCGACGTCGTACACGTGGGCGCCCGCGCCGCGGGCGACGAAGTAGGGCTCGCCGCCGACCGACCGGAACGCGCGCACCGGCGAGTTGACCCCACCGGGGATGACGTGCTGCGCACGAGCGAAGAGCTCGTGGTTGGTGCTCATGCGGACTCCAGAAGCTCGGCGAGCTCTCGGGCGAAATAGGTGAGGATGAGGTCGGCGCCGGCGCGCTTGACCGCGGTGAGCTGTTCGAGCGCCACCGCGGGCCCATCGATCCAGCCGCGCTCGGCCGCGGCTTTGACCATCGCGTACTCGCCCGACACGTGGTACGCCGCAATGGGTCGGTCGATCTCGGCGCGGGCGCGGGTGATGATGTCGAGGTAGCTGAGCGCGGGCTTCACCATGACGATGTCGGCGCCTTCGGCGATGTCGAGGCGGATCTCCTCGAGGGCTTCGCGGGCGTTCGCGTAGTCCTGTTGGTAGCCCTTGCGGTCGCCACCGCCGACGATGGTCACGTCGACCGCATCTCGGAAGGGCCCGTAGAGCGCCGAGGCGTATTTCGCCGAGTAGGCCATGATCGGCAGGTGCTCGTGACCCGCGCCGTCGAGCGCGGCGCGGATGACGCCGACCTGGCCGTCCATCATCCCCGACGGCGCCACGATGTCGGCGCCCGCTTCGGCCTGCGCCACGGCGATGCGCGCGTAGAGGTCGAGAGTGGCGTCGTTGTCGACGCTGCCGTGGCCGTCGAGCACGCCGCAGTGTCCGTGGTCGGTGTACTCGTCGACGCACAAGTCGGCGATGAGTGCGATGTCGTCGCCGAACTCGTCACGCAGGTCACGCAACGCGATCTGGACGATGCCGTCGGGATGCCACGCGCCGGAGCCGGTCGCATCCTTCACCGCCGGCACGCCGAACAAGATGACCGACGGGATGCCGAGGTCACGCAAGTGGCCGACCTCGGCGCGCAGCGAGGCACGGGTGTGCTGCACCACGCCGGGGAGTGACGAGATGGGTTGCGGGTCGTCGATGCCCTCGCGCACGAACAGCGGCGCGATGAGGTCGTCGGTGCGCAAACGGGTCTCGGCGACCATGCGGCGCAGGGTCGCCGTCCGGCGCAACCGGCGAGGGCGCTGTTGGGGAAAGCTCACCCTCGGAGTCTACGAACTGAAGTGCGTCGCCAGGGCGGCGACCAGGCCGTCGATGGTGTGCGGCTCCGCCTCGATCGCAACGTCGATGCCCAGCCCCCGCGCCGCCGCTGCGGTGACCGGACCGATGCACGCGACGACCGGCGGCACGGCGTCGCGGCCGGCGGACGCGACGTAGCGCTCGACGGTCGAGGCCGACGTGAACGCGATGGCGTCGGCGTCACGGGCCCGGGCGATCGACTCGGGCGTCACCGGCGCCGCGACGCTGCGATACGCCACGACCGCGTCGACGAGCCAACCCTTCGCACGAAGTCCCTCGGCCACGACGTCGCGGGCGGCTTCGGCCTGCGCCACGAGCACGCGCCGCGCGCGCTCAGGCGCACTGGGGAACGCATCGGGGAAGGCATCGGGGAAGGCATCGACGAGGCCCTCGGCGACGAACCGATCGGGGATCAGCGACGCCAGGAGACCGAACGTGCTCAGCCGCGCGGCGGTACCACTGCCCACGACGGCAACGGGCACGTCGACGGCAACGGGCACGGCACGAACGGCGGCCATGAACGCTTCGACACCGTTCGGTGACGTGAGGACGATCCAGTCGTAGCGGCCGAGGTGAGCCACTGCGTCACGCAAGGCGGAGCCGCCGTCGGCCGGTGCGTCGATGGTCATCACCGCCACCTCGACCACCGTGGCGCCGCGGGCAACGAGCGCGGCGTGCAGCGTGGCACTCTGCGCCTTCGCCCGGGTGATGACGACGGTTCGGCCCGACAGCGACACGACGCCTCAGCGATCGAGCATCGCGGCGCCACCGCGCGCCACGAGCGCCCGGGCGACCGACCGGCCGAGCGCCGACCCGTCGGTGCCGTGTTGCGTGTCGCGCAGCAGCACGCTTGCATCGCGCGCCGCGAGCATCCCGCGCACCGTGATCACATCGCCGGCAAGCGTGGCGTGCGCGCCGGCCGGGAGATCGCAGTCACCGCCGAGCTCGTGGAGGAACGCCCGCTCGGCGTCGACCACCACGCGGGTGCGTGGGTGCTCGATCGCGCGTAGTGCGTGCAGACGGTCGGGGTCGGCGGCGCGGCATTCGACGGCGAGCGCGCCTTGCCCGACCTGGGGGAGCATCGTCTCGATGTCGAGGATGTCGACGACGTCGGGTTCGAGGCCGAGGCGGTCGAGACCGGCATTGGCCATGAGGATCGCGTCGAACTCGGCGAGTCGCGACAAGCGCGTGATGATGTTGCCTCGCAACCCGGAGAAGCGCAGATCGGGGCGGAGCGCGGCGAGCTGCACCCGACGCCGGACGGAACCGGTGGCCACGAGCGCGCCCGGCGCAAGGTCGGCGAGGCGCGCACCGACCAGTGCGTCGCGCGGGTCCGCCCGCTCGGGCACGGCGGCGATCACGAGCCCCGGCGGGGTGATGGCCGGCAGGTCCTTGGCCGAGTGCACCGCGATGTCGGCGCGGCCGTCGAGCACCGCGGCCTGGATCTCCTTCACGAAGACCCCCTTGCCGCCCATGGCGTCGATGGGGATGTCGAGGCGACGGTCGGCGACAGTCTCGACGATGACGAGCTCGGTGTGCGGATGCCCGTGCGCGTGGAGCAGGGCGGCGACGTGCTCGGCCTGCCACCGGGCGAGGGCGCTGCCTCGGGTGGCGATGCGGAACTTCACGTCAGAGGTCGAACAGGTCGCGGAGCGAGTCCGCGAGACGCTCACCGCGTGCGTTGCCCGACGCATCCTTCAGCCGCACGGTGGGCGTGTGCAACAACTTGGCGACGATGCCGCGGGTGACCGCCTCGACGGCGGCGCGCTCGGATGCGGTGAGATCGGCGAGCCGCGCCCGCTGACGGTCGAGCTCGCTGAGGCGCACCGCTTCGCCCCGGTCGTGCAGCGCACCGATGATGGGCGCCACCTCGCGGGCCGAGCTCTGGGCCACGTAGCGGGCCACCTCGGCATCGACGATCTGCACGACGGACGCGACCTCGCGGCGACGCTCGAGCATGCCGGCTTCGGCGAAGGCGGTGAGGTCGTTCATGTCGAGCAGCGTGACCCCGTCGAGCGCAGCTGCGGCAGGATCGACGTCGCGAGGCACGGCGATGTCGACGATGAGCAGTGGCCGCTCGCCGCGCGCCGCCATGACCGCTGCCACGTCGGCGGTCTCGACGATCATCGAGGAGGCGCCGGTGGAGGTGAGCAGCACATCGGCGGCGATGAGCTCGTCGGGTAGGTCGGCCAGACGGGCGGCGCGGCCCTCGACCCGGGCGGCGAGCTCGGCGCCGTTGTCGAAGGTGCGGTTGACGACGACGATCTCGCGCACGCCGGCCGCGGCCAGCGACACGGCCATGCCCTCGCCCATCTCGCCTGCGCCGAGCACGAGGACGTTTCGCCCGTCGAGCGTGCCGAGTCGCTCCGCGGCCATGGCCACGGCGGCCTGGGACACCGAGGTGATGTGGCGGCTGATGGTGGTCTCGGTGCGGGCCCGCTTGCCGACCTCGATCGCGTGGCGGAAGAGGCGGTTGATCGAGGCGCCGGCGGTGTTCTCCGCCTGGGCGACCTCCCAAGCGCGGCGCACCTGGCCGAGCACTTCGCTCTCGCCGATGACTGCGGAGTCGAGTCCGCTGGCCACCGTGAAGAGGTGCTGCGCGGCGTCGGCGTCGTAGTGCGCGTAGAGGTGCTCGGAGAACTCCTCGGGGAGCATGTGGCACAGCTCGGCGAGGGAGTCGCGCACGTCCTGGTAGGCGCCGTGGAAGCGTTCCGCGAAGGCGTAGACCTCGGTGCGGTTGCACGTGGACAGCACCACAGCCTCGCTGAGGTGCGGCCGGGCGACGAGCGCGTGCAGTGCTTTCGGCAGTTCGGACTCACCAAGCGTCATGCGCTCGAGCAGATCGAGCGGCACAGACTTGTGGTTGAGCCCGATGGCTACAAGGGACACGCTGTCTCCTTCGACGCGCGACTGCCACTCGACGACCAGTGGAGCACGCGCGTGCCCTCAAGCATTCCCGACGCGACCCCCCGGTGACAACTCATCCTGCGCATCGACCCGTAACACGACCCGAGGCAACCGGCCCCGAGTGCGTGGTTGCTCATGATGCCTGCGATCGGACGTCGGCGGCCTCGCGCTGTTGGTAGAAGCTCAGGATCTGCAGCTCGGTCGCGAGATCGACCTTGCGCAGGGGCACGTCGTCGGGGACCGAGATGACGGCGGGGGCGAAGTTCAGGATCGAGCGCACGCCGGCCGCCACGAGCTGATCGGCCACTTCCTGCGCAGCCGGCGCCGGCGTGGCGATGATGCCGACCGCGATCGACCGGTCGACGACGACGGTGGCGAGGTCGTGGATCGACTCGACGAGGAGGTCGCCGATGGGTTGGCCGACCTTTGTCGGGTCGGCGTCGACCAGCGCCACGATCGGGAACCCGCGCTCACGGAACCCGCCGTAGTTGGCGAGGGCCTGGCCGAGGTTGCCCAGCCCGACGATGACCACCGGTGACTCGGTGGTGAGCCCGAGCTTGCGTTCGATCTCGAAGACGAGGAACTGGACGTCGTAACCCACCCCGCGGGTGCCGTAGCTGCCGAGGTAGCTGAGGTCCTTGCGCACCTTGGCCGCGTTCACCCCGGCCATCTCGGCCAGCTGCTCCGACGACACGGTGGCCACCCGACGGCTGACCAGATCGAGGAGGCTGCGCCGATACAGCGGGAGACGGGCGACGGTGGCGTCGGGTATGCGGCTTCGTGCACCGGCCATGAGGCGAACATACGCACTTCGTGCACAAATGCACAATCTGGGGTCATGTGCCGAACGGCACGAATGGGAGCGGGCCGAACGGCACGAATGGGAGCGGGCCGAACGGCACGAATGGGAGCGGGCCGAACGGCACGAATGTGAGGAGCCGGGTGCCGGCTCGTATCCTGCGGGCGATGGAGCTGCAGAGCGCGTTGGCCGCGGCGGCCAC
>JBKJKR010000352.1:0-9027 GCA_046597135.1 Acidimicrobiales bacterium
GCAAGCCGTTGAGTCGCCGCTGCGGCGGCCGCGGCGCCGCGGCGGCGACTCAACGGCTTGCTGCGCACCGGATGAAAGGGCACCGCTCGACGCGGGTCGGGGTACCGCGGTCGTTCGGCGGTCGGCTCGCGATGATCATGATCCTCGGCCTGGCGCTGCGGGTGCTGTACGCGACCACCGTGGCCGGCGATATCGAGCTCAGCGGCGACGCCCGCTACTACCACGAGGCGGCCAACCTCTTGGCCGACGGGCAGGGCTTCATCGATCCGGTGCGCCACGAGTTCGCCGGGCGAACCATCGACATCGTCACCTCCACGGGTGTCGAGAAGTCCATCACCTTGCCCGACCCGTTCGACGTGCCCACCGCCGGCCATCCACCGGTCTACGTCGTGTACCTCGCCGCGTTCTCGGCGATCGGGGTCGATTCCGTGGCCGGGCACCGGGTCGCGTCGGCCCTCCTCGGTGCGGTGTCGATCCTCTTCGCCGGGCTCGCCGGGCGCGAGCTGCTGCGGGGCCGGTCGCACGCCGAGCCGCTCGGACTCGTCGCGGCCGCCATCACCGCGGGCTACGGGTTCATCTGGATCAACGACGGCCTGGTCATGTCCGAGACCGCGGCCACGGTGGTGGCGTTCGCCACCACCTGGGTCGGCCTGCGGTTCGCTCATGCGCCCACGGTGCGCAACGCCGCGTGGTTCGGCGCGCTCGGTGCCCTCGCCGCGCTCACCCGCGCCGAACTCGTGCTGTACCTGCCCGTCGTGGCCGCAGTGGTCCTGGTGCGCGCCGCGTTGTCGTGGCGCGACCGCCTCGTGCGCTATGCGGTCGCCGGCGTGGTGGCCCTGGTGTGCATCAGCCCCTGGGTCGTGCGCAACATGACGGCGTTCGCGCAGCCGGTGTTCCTGTCGAACGGCGCGGGCACGGTCCTCGTGCAGGCGAACTGCGACGCCACGTACTACGGCCCCGAGATCGGGTACTGGGACCTGCAGTGCGGGGAGCCGCAACCCTACGGACCCAACGGCGAGATCTACGACGAAGCCCAACGCGACGAGGTCGTTCGCGAACGAGCGCTCGACTACATCGGCGATCATCGTCGACGGCTGGTCACCACGGTGGTGCCGCGACGCATCGGTCGCATGTGGGGCGTGTACCGACCCCTTCACCAGATCGACCTCGACGTGCTCGTCGAGGCCCGCGACAAGCGGGTGTCCACGCTCTCGTACGCGCAGTACGTGGTGCTGGTGCCGTGTGCCGTCGCCGGCGTCGTGGTGAGCAAGCGCCGGAGGTACCCGCTGCTCGCCACTGGTCTGTGGGCGGTGCTCGCCACCATCACCGCGGCGGGGACCTTCGGCAACACGCGCTATCGCACCGCGGGCGAGGTGAGCATCGTGCTCCTCGCGTCGGTGGCGCTCGTCGCGCTCGCGACGCGCGCCGGCACCCGCACCGACCGTACCGGCGAGGCCGCGGCGCCATGAACGCCGAAGCGCGTGCGGCGACCCGGCTGACCCATCTGCCGGGGCTCGACGGCCTGCGAGGCCTGGCCGTCATCGGCGTGCTTCTGTTCCACGGCGGGTTCACCACGTTCAAGGGCGGCTTCCTCGGCGTCTCGATCTTCTTCACGTTGTCGGGCTTCTTGATCACGAGCCTGTTGCTCCGCGAGCACCAGGCGCACGGGACCATCTCGCTGCGCGCGTTCTGGGCGCGCCGCTTCCGACGCCTCATGCCGGCGGCGCTGGCCGGGTTGCTCGTGGCGTGCGCGTACGGTGCGGTGTTCGCGTCGCCCGAGCAGTTGGTCACCTTGCGCACCGATGTTCTTGCCGCACTCGCCTACGTCGCGAACTGGCGGTTCGTGCTGGCCGACAAGCGCTATGCCGACCTCTTCGCCGCGCCGAGCCCCGTGCAGCACTTCTGGTCGTTGGCCATCGAGGAACAGTTCTACGTCGTCTACCCGGTGCTCGTGTACGGCTGTCTCCGCCTCGGCGGCCGTCGGGCGCTCACGGCGGTGCTCGGAGCGCTCGCCGTGGTGTCGGTCGTGCTGTCGTTCGCACTCTCCGGCAACTTCGATCGCGTGTACTACGGCACCGACACACGCGCGTTCGAGCTCCTCGTCGGCGCGCTGTTCGCACTGTGGTGGTCAGCGCCCGAGGCGGGCGGACCGGTGCGCCTGCCCCGTCCCGTGCGCGAGGCGCTCGGTGTGGCTGCGCTTGCCGCGTCGCTCGCGGCCTGGACCATCGTCGACCAGACCGCGTCCTACCTCCCGAAGGGCGGGTTCGCCGTGCAGGCGTGCGTCACCGCTGCACTGCTCGTCGCGGTGACCTCGCCCACGTTCGTGGCACGCGCGCTCGGGTGGTCACCACTCCGGGCCGTCGGTCTCGTGAGCTACGGGCTCTACGTGTACCACTGGCCCGTCTTCCTCGCGCTCGACGCCGAACGCACGGGCCTCGGGAAGTATCCGCTCTTCGGTGTCCGCATGCTCGTGACCGTCGCCGCGGCCCTCGCGTCGTATGTGCTCATCGAGCAACCGATCCGCCGTGGGCGGGTCTGGCGGGCGCCGGCGCTTCGGTTGGCCGCACCGGGTGCGGTGCTCGCGGTACTCATCGCCGCGGTGGTGGTCACGTGGGATCCCCCCGCGTCCACCGTCGCGTACGCCAACGCGAACCCGGACGCGTTCACGCCGCGAGTCGTGGTGATCTCGCCGCCGGCCGGTGCCCCGACCACCACCGCTGGGGCGATCGACACGCCACCCGCACCGCGTTCGATCGTGATCCTCGGCGACTCGTCGATGTCGGATCTGCAGCCGGCGCTCGGCGCGGCCTACGTGGCAACCGGGACCACCCGCGTGGTCTATGCCGCGTCGCCCGGCTTCGGTCTGACGCGCGACATCGACTGGCGTACGCAATGGACCCGACTCGTCGACGAGAACCGCCCAGACCTCGTGTTCGTGATGATCGGCGGTTGGGACATCCCGTGGATGGCCAAGAACGGCGTGCCCGCCTACGCGGCGGTCGTCGACGAGGCCATCGGCGTGCTCACCGCAAAGGGGGCCAAGGTCCAATGGCTGGCCATGCTGCCCGGTGGGGCCACGGCCGATCGGCCGGTCGACCCGGTGTACGAAGCGGCAGCAGCACGCCACCCCGGCTCGGTCGGGTACGTCGACCCCGAACGCGTGCTGCGCACCGGCGCGGGCCAGGTGTACGCACGGGTGCTCGACGAGGGGGGCGTCCGCCTGCTGGTGCGCAAGCCCGACTCCTGGCACCTGTGTCCCGCCGGGGCCATACGGGTGACGGGCGCGATCATGGCCCACGTCGCCGCGGTCGGTTGGGCGGCGCCGGCGGTCGGTGGGTGGGAGCAGGGAACGTGGCGGAACGAGGAGGCCTACCGCGACCCTGTCGGCGGGTGTGACCCCCGGTCGGTGGGTGCCGCTCAGTAGCATTGCCCGCCGTGCACTTCGATCCTGATGAGCTGATGCAGACCGCCGCGCTGCTCAACGACGTGTTCGAGGTCGACCCGCCGTATTCCGCCGAACGCCTCGGTTGGTACTACCACGAGAACCCCGTCGGGCCGGCGGCCGTCGGTCGGGTGGTCGACGGCGGCGCCCGCACCGGCAACTACGCGCTCATCCCCCAGCTGTTTCGCGACGCGGCCGGTCGCGCCGTGGTGCTCGGCCTCGGTGTCGATCTCGCGGTGGCACCTGCGGCGCGCGGCGCCGGCACCTTCCGGCGCACGGTCGACGATGCGTACGGTCGCGGCGCCGCATCGGGCATGGACGCGATCCTCGGCGTGGCCAACGCGAACTCCGCGCCCCGCATGGTCGAGACGCTCGGGTGGCGTGCCCTCGACCCGTTGCCGGTCACCCTCGTCGTCCCATCGGCACGGGGCCTGAAGATGCAGCACCGCCGCGTCGACCCGGCACTGCTCGAATCGGCCTGGTTCGACGCCATCGCCGGCGCCGGTTTCGTGCGGTCCCTCGGCACGACCGGCGCGTTCGAGCCCGTGTGGTCGGGCGAGTACCTCCGCTGGCGCCTCGGGCGTCCGGGGGCGTCGTACTCGTTGCACGTGGGCGACGACCTCGTGGTGGTCACGACCACCACCACGATGCGCCGCATGCGGTTCACCATGGTGCTCAAGGTGCTGGCGCGTCGACCGCTCGCGAAGCCCCTGTCGCTCGGTCGGGTCGCCCGCTCGGTGATGCTGCACCACCGCACGCCGTTCGTCGTCCACTGGGGCTGCAACCCGTTCCTGCGCACCAGAGGGGTCCGCCTGCCGCAGGACAAGATGCCCTCGCCGCTCGCGCTGGTGCTGCACCGGTTGCGGCCCGGTTTCGACGAAGGGTCGTTCTCGCTCGGTTCGTTCGAGTTCTTGGACTTCGACGCGTACTGATCGCCGACGATCGGCGCGTCGCCAGGTCCATGCCAGAATGCGGCCATGCAGCGGACGGCGGTGATCATCCCGGCCTTCAACGAGGCCGACGCCCTCCCGGCCACGTTGCGCGAGCTCCGCTCGGTCCGCCCTGATCTGCACGTGGTCGTGGTCGACGACGGTTCACGTGACCACACGGCCGCCGTCGCACGCTCGCTCGGCGTCGACGTGCTGTCGTTGCCGTACAACCTCGGCATCGGTGGCGCGTTGCGGCTCGGCTTCCGGTACGCAGTCGAGCAGGGCTTCGACCGAGCGCTGCAGTTCGACGCCGACGGCCAGCACGATCCACACGAGATCGCCACGCTCCTCGAGCCCCTCGACCACGGCGCCGACCTGGTCATCGGCAGCCGGTTCCTCGGGCGCGGCGACTACAAGGTCGGCCGCAGCCGCGGTGTCGCCATGGGTGTGCTGCGGTCGCTCGCGCTGCGCCTCGCCGGTCGCAAGTTCAGCGACACCTCGTCGGGGTTCCGTGCGTTCAGCCGGCCGATGCTCGAACGCTTCGCGGTGGACTATCCGATCGAGTACCTCGACTCTGTCGAGGCGCTCGTGTTCGCGAGCCGGGCGGGCTACGACGTGCGTGAGGTCCCCACGTCGATGCGCGAACGCGCCGCGGGCATGGCATCGAACCGCCGGTTCCGGTTGCTCTATCACTACGTGCGCCTGCTCGTGGTGCTCAGCTGTTCACCACGCCCCGCGCCGCGCCCCGCTCCGGCCCCGCTCACCCCACCGATGGAACCGGCCCCATGACCGTACGCACGCAGATCGTGCTGTTGATCCTCACGACGCTCACGTTGCTGTCGATCCTGCGGCTGGTGCGCAGCGGCAAGCTGAAGGCCAAGTACTCACTGCTGTGGATCACCCTCGGCGTGGCGCTCGTGGGGCTGGCCGTGCTGCCGAACCTGGCCGACAAGGTCGCCGAGGAAGTCGGCGTGTACTACCAGCCGGCGCTGTTCTTCATGGTGGGCATCGGCTTCTTGCTGCTCGTGGTCATCCACTTCTCGTACGAGCTCAGCCGCATGGAGAACCGGGTCCGCACGCTCACCGAGGAGACCACCCTCATCCGCCACGAGCTCGTCGTGTTGCGCGACGCGCTCCGCTCGTCATCCGTCGACCTCGGCGGTGAGGACACCGCGTGCGAAACGCCACCCGAGGTCATCGATCGCTCCGAGAAGCCCTCCGGGTCGGCTGCGCACTAGTGTCGTCCCACCTGGGCAGGCACCGCCGCGGTCTCCACGATGACGCATCCTTCGACCTTCGAACCGCCGGCGGCAGATGACCGCGCGAAGATCGGTGATCTCGCCGCTGCGGCCGGGATCCGCCGGGTGCACATCTTGGCGTGGCGCGACCTTGCCGACGTCGAAGCAGGCGGCTCCGAGCTGCACGCGGCGAACATCGCCCGACTGTGGAGCGAGGCCGGGCTCGAGGTCCTGATGCGTTCGTCGTACGCCCAGGGTTCGCCGCCCGAGGCGGTTCGCGACGGCTATCGCGTCATTCGCCGAGCGGGGCGCTACGCGATCTTCCCGCGTGCGGCGCTGGCCGAGCTCCGCGGCAGCCACGGACCACGCGACGCCTTGGTCGAGGTGTGGAACGGTGTCCCGTTCTTCACCCCGTTGTGGGCCACCGGCCCGCGCATCACGTTCCTGCACCATCACCACGAGAAGATGTGGCCGCTGGTGCTCGCACCGCGCTACGCGAAGTTCGGGGCCGAGCTCGAGTCGCGCCTCGCCCCCAAGATCTACCGGCGCTCGAGCATCGTCACGCTGTCCGAGTCCTCGCGCGCCGAGCTCATCGCGAAGATGGGCTTCAACCCCCGGCGCGTGCGCGTGGTGCCACCCGGCATCGACGAGCGGTTCTCCCCCGGCGAGGAGAAGTCCGACCATCCGCTGGTCGTGGCCGTGGGCCGTCTGATGCCGTCGAAAGGCTTCGACCGGCTCATCACGGCCATCGACTCGGTGCGGCGCACCCGGCCCGATCTCGAGCTCGTCATCGTCGGCGAGGGCTACGAGCACGATGCGTTGCAGAAGCTCATCGGTGACCTCCACGCCACCGAGTGGGTCCGGCTCGCCGGGCGCATCAGCGACGATGATCTGGTGACGCTGTATCGCCGGGCGTGGGTCGTTGCCAGCGCGTCGGTGAGCGAGGGCTGGGGCATGACCCTCACCGAGGCCGCGGCGTGCGGCACGCCGGCGGTGGCCACCCGCATCGCGGGCCACGCGGACGCCGTCGACAACGGCCGCAGCGGGCTCCTGGTCGACACCGACGACGAGTTGGCGGCGTCCATCCTGCGGCTCCTGACCGATGCGCCCCTGCGGTCGTTGCTCGGCGACGGCGCGATGGCCCACGCCCGCAACTTCACCTGGGCGGCCACCGCACACGGCGCGATGCAAGCGCTCGTCGACGACGCACACCGTCGCCGGGGTCGATGACCGATCGTGGCGCCACACCGCTGTCCGGTCGCGTCCCGGCACGGTTCGACATCTCGTTGGTGCTGTACGCGCTGATTGCGTACGTCCCGCTGCTGCTGACCGCACCCGGCAAGGTCGCGGCCGACACCAAGGCGTACCTGTACCTCGATCCGGGTCGCCTGCTCGCCCGCGCCGGGTGGCTGTGGGACCAGGACATCGCGGCGGGCACGATCACGCACCAGAACATCGGCTACCTCTTCCCGATGGGCCCCTACTACTGGCTGCTCGAGTGGGCGGGTGTGCCCGACTGGGTCGCGCAACGACTGTGGCTCGGCTCGATCCTGTTCGCCGCGGGCGCCGGCGTGCGATGGCTGGCCAAGCGACTCGACTTGCACGGCTCCGCCGCCACCGTGGCCGGCATCGTGTACCTCGCCAGCCCCTACATCGTTCCGTACTTCGGCCGCACGTCGGCGCTGCTGTTGCCGTGGGCGGCGCTGCCGTGGCTCATCGGTCTCGTGATCGTCGCACTGCGCTCGCCGGGCTGGCGGGCGCCGGTGCTGTTCGCCCTCGTGCTGTCGCTCGTCGGTGGCACCAACGCGTCGTCGTTGGTGTTCGTCGCGATCGGGCCCCTGCTCTGGGTTCCGTATGCGATCTGGGTCGTGCACGAGGTCGACGTGCGCGGTGCCGCACGGGCCATCGTGCGACTCGCCGTCATCACCATCCCGGCGCAGCTCTGGTGGATCGCCGGGTTGCGCCTGCAAGGTCGGTACGGGCTGCCCATCCTGCAGCTCACCGAGAGCGTCGAAACCGTGGCGCAGACCTCGTCCGCCGCGGAGGTGAGCCGCGGTCTCGGCTACTGGTACGACTACGGGCGCGACGGCTTGTCGCCTTGGACGTTCGCGGCCGAGGGGTACACCCAGCACCTCTGGTTGCTGGTCACGAGCTTCGCCATCCCGTTCGTCGCACTGCTGGCCGCCTGCGTGACCAGGTGGCGCCTCCGCGCCTATGCCGTCGCGCTCTTCGCGGTGGGCCTCGTGCTCGGGGTCGGCACGTATCCTTACGACGACCCGCCGCTGTTCGGCGCGTTCGTCAAGGCCACCACCGAGACCGCGGCCGGCCTTGCGCTGCGCAACACGCCGCGTGCGGTGCCGCTCGTGGGCCTGGCCTACGCGCTGTTCGTCGGCGCGGGGCTGCAGGCGTCGCTCGCGTGGTTGCGCGACCACGCCCGGCCGGTGCCGCTCGGCCGCGGGCTCGTCGCCGGGGTGGCCACGTTGGCACTGGTGAACCTGCCCCCGTTGTTCACCGGCGCGTTCATCTCCCCCGATCTGCGCTTCCCCGAGCACCTGCCCGACTACTGGGTCGAGGCCGCGGCCGCACTCGACGCACGCAGCACCGATGCGCGCGTGCTCGAACTACCGGGTAGCGATTTCGCGGCGTACCGGTGGGGCCAGACCCAGGACCCGATCACCCCTGGCATCATCGATCGGCCGTGGGTCGGCCGCGAGCTCACCGCGTTCGGCACTCCCGGCTCGGTCGATCTCGTGCGGGCCCTCGACCGACGCGCCCAAGAGGGTGTGTTCGAACCCGAGGCAGTCGCTCCGGTGGCGCGCCTGCTCGCCGCGGGCGACGTGCTGGTGCGCAACGACTCGCAATACGAGCGCTACCGAGGACCACGCCCCATCGCGCTCTGGCCGCAGTTCTCGAGCGCGACCGGGCTCGGCGAGCCCGTCAGGTTCGGCACGCCGACGCCCAACATCGCCGATTCGCGCCGACCGATGCGCGACGAGGTCGCGCTGGGCATCTCCCCCACCGCCGTGGACCCTCCACCGCTCGCCGTGATGGCGGTCGAGCAGACCAGTGACCTGGTCGAGGTCCGGCCCACCGGCGGCGCGTTGCTCATCGCGGGCGACGGCGAGGGCCTGGTCGATGCGGCCGCCGTCGGCCTCGTGGCCGCCGATCAACTCGTGCTCTACAGCGCAACCTTCGCCGATCGGCCCGAGGTGCTGCGCGACGCCGCGGCGCAGGGTGCCACGCTCGTGGTGACCGACGGCAACCGCAAGCGGGCCCAACGGTGGGGCACCGTGCGCGAGAACAACGGCTACACCGAGCCGGCCGGCTCGGGCGCGCTCGTCGACGACACCAAGGACACCCGCCTCGCGTTGTTCCCGGCCGCCGACCTCTCGGCGTACACCGTCGCGCGGTACGTCGG
>JBKJKR010000489.1:0-2975 GCA_046597135.1 Acidimicrobiales bacterium
CCGAAGATGGGCATCACGGTCGATTTCGTCGAAGATCCCGACAACATCGAGCAGTGGAAGAAGGCCATCAAGCCGAACACCAAGGCCTTCTTCGGTGAGACGCTCGCCAACCCGCGCAACAACATGTTCGACATCGAGGGGGTCTCGAAAGCGGGCAACGCCGAAGGCATCCCGCTCGTGATCGACAACACGGTGCCCACGCCGTACCTGGTGCGTCCGATCGAATGGGGCGCGAACATCGTGCTGCACTCGACCACCAAGTTCATCGGCGGCCACGGCACCTCCATCGGCGGCGCCATCGTCGACGGCGGCAACTTCGACTTCGGCGCGTCGGGCCGCTTTCCGAACTACACCGAGCCCGATCCGAGCTACCACGGCCTGGCGTACTGGCCCGCGCTCGGTCATGGCGCGTTCATCATCAAGGCGCGCGTGCAGTTGCTGCGTGATACCGGCGCGGCGATCTCCCCGTTCAACGCGTTCCTCACGCTGCAGGGCATCGAAACGTTGAGCCTGCGCATGGAGCGTCACTTCTCGAACGCGCAGGCGGTCGGCGAATGGCTCGCCGCTCGTCCCGAGGTCGAGCGGGTGATCTTCGCCGGTCTTCCCGACTCGCCTTGGCACGAGCGCACCACCAAGTACGGCGGAGGCAAGGGCTACGGATCGATCATTGCGTTCGTCATCAAAGGCGGCCGTGACGCCGGCACAAAGTTCGTCGAAGGCCTCACGCTGCACAGCCACGTCGCGAACATCGGCGACGTGCGCAGCTTGGTGATCCAGCCGTCCTCGACCACGCACAGCCAGCTCACCGCGGCCGAGCAGCTGGCCACCGGCGTCGAGCCCGGCCTCGTGCGACTCTCGGTCGGCCTCGAGACCCTCACCGACATCATCGCCGACCTCGAGCAGGGCTTGGCCGCCATCTGACATTTCGTTGCCCAACCAGAGGTTGGGCAACGAGGTGACTCGTGCGACCAAAGGTCGCGCTCGTTGTTGCTCGCCGGACCGGCCAAGCCGGATCCGGCGAGTGCCGACGAACTGGTTGCACTCTGCCATCGGGTGCAACCGACGAATTGGTTGCACTCTGCCATCGGGTGCAACGACGAATTGGTTGCACTATGCACGGATTCGCCCGCGGTGCCTACGATGTGGCGTGACCACACCCGAATCCGATCAGATCTCACGTCGCGTGTGGTTGGTCGTGATCATCGCCGGCATCGCGACGATGTTGCCGTCGGTGAACCTGTCGATCATGTACGTGGTCTACCCCGAGATCCAGCGGGCGTTTCCCCGCGTCGGTCAGGGTCCGTTGTCGTGGGTCCTCAACTCGTACACGGTGGTGTCGAGCGCGACGCTGGTGCTCGGTGGGGTCATCGCCGATCGAACGGGGCGCAAGCGAGCCCAACGCACGGGCGTGGTGTTGTTCCTCGCGGGCTCGGTGCTCTGCGCGATGGCCCAGAACGTGAGCGTGATCATCGCCGGGCGCACGATCATGGGCCTCGCGTCGTCGGTGCTCATCACGGCCACCGTGGCCCTTGCACTGCGCGATGTCCCGCCGAGCCGACGGGCCACTGCGTTCGGCATCACGGCGTCGTTCGGCGGTGTGGGTGCGGCGGCCGGGCCGGCCATCGGTTCCGCCATCATCAGCGCGGGTGGTTGGCGGTGGGCGTTCTGGATCAACGTCCCCATCGCGCTGCTCGTACTGGTGACCGGTCAGATCGTGTTTCGCGAATCGCGCGAGGACACCGACGAACCCTTCCCTGACCCGTTGGGTGCTGCGCTGCTGCTCGTGGGGGTGAGCCTCGGCATCCTGGCGCTCGTGCAGAGCCCGAGCTGGAACTGGCTCGACGCGCGCACGTTGGCCTGTCTCGCACTCTCCGCGATCGTCCTCTCGATACTGGTGACCCGCTCGCTGCACCACCCCCGCCCGGTGGTCGACTTCGGCCTCTTCAAGCACCGCAACTTCGCGCTTTTGACCACCGGAGCGTTCGTGCTCGGCGTGTCGTGGTTCGGTGCCTACTTCGTCCTCGTGCAGTTCCTGCGCAACCAGTGGGACTACGGCCTGCTCGAGGCCGGTCTGCTGGTGTCGCCGATCCCGTTCGGTGCCGGGGTGCTGGCGCCGTTGTGCGGACGCATCGCCGATCGCATCGGGTACCGCGTCCTCGTGATGTCCGGTGGCGCAGCCTTCACCCTGGCCTCGGCGTGGATGCTGCTGGTGGTCACCGACGAGCCCAGCGTGGTGCGCTGGTTGCCCGGCGTGATCCTCATGGCCATCGGCACGGGAATCTCGTTCCCGGCGGTGCAGGGCGGCCCGGTGGTCGACATGGCCCCCGAGCAGTACGCGGTGGCGATGGGGTTCAACCAGACGGTGCAGCGCATCGGTTCGGCGATCGGCAATGCCATCGCGATCGTGTTCGTGGCCTCGGCGGGCTACGTGGGCGGCTTCGACCGGATGTTCAGCGTGATGCTGGTCGGTTCGATGATGTTGTTCGTGCTCGGTGCATCGCTGCGATTCCGCACGGTCGGCGGGTTCGCCGCTGCTCGGGCCTGACGCTCGCGCTCATCGACCTTCGAACGTGGGGCGTCGTTTCTCGGCGAACGCTCGGATGCCCTCGGCGTAGTCCGCGCTCGAGTAGCACGCCGCGATCGCGGCACGGGTCTCGGCGGTGTCGCCGTGCGCGAGTGTCTGCTTGGCCGCGATGATCGTGAGCGGCGCGTTGCGCGCCACCTGCGTGGCATAGGCGGCCACGTGCGCATCGAGATTGGCCTTCGGCACCACGGCGTCGACCAGCCCGATGCGCAACGCTTCGGGCGCGTCGATCACGCGGCCGGAGAAGATGAGGTCCTTCGCGCGCGACGTGCCGACTGCGGCCTGCAGGCGTGCGGTGCTGGTGGCGGGGTAGCCCACGCCGAGCTTGGCCGGCGGGATCGAGAACGTCGCGTCGTCGGAGGCGAACCGGATGTCGGCGCACAGCGCCATG
>JBKJKR010000586.1:0-4549 GCA_046597135.1 Acidimicrobiales bacterium
CGTCGAGGTGCTTGAGCTCCGCGGCGATGGCCTTGGCGCCACCGACACGCTCCATCCACACGCGGAACGTCTCGCCGGCATTGCGCTCGTTCGCGAACCGTCGGACGACGTGCAGGGTGGCCTCGGGCGCGTTCTTCGCCGGCAGGCGTAGCGCCTTGTCGCCGAAGTGCACCTTCTCCTGACCGACGTAACCACCGAGCAACATCTGATAGCCCGGAGCGGCCTTGCCGTGCGCACGACGTTCGGCGCCGAAGAACCCGATGTCGGCGATGTGGTGCTGCCCGCAGCTGTTCATGCAGCCCGAGATGTTGGTGCGCAACCCGCCGACCTCGGCGAGGCCCTCTTCCTCGAGGAGATCGCCGATGGCCTTGGCCAACCCACGCGACTGCGTGACGGCCAGGTTGCAGGTGTCGGCACCGGGGCACGACACGACGTCGCGGGTGAGCTCGGCGCCGGGCTTGGCCATGCCGATCTCGGCGAGACGGGCGTAGAGCGCCGGGAGGTGCTCTTCGCGAAGGCCGCGGAACACGAGGTTCTGGCGCGGGGTGAGCCGGATCTGCAGGCCGTAGTCGCGCTGGATGGCCGCGAGGGCCCGCAGCTGCAACGACGTGGTGTCGCCGAGTTCGCTCCAGGCGGTGGCCGACACGGTGCCGTTGCGCACGCCGCGCACCACGTTCGCGTCGTGCCAGCGCTCGTAGTCGCCGCGGCGGACGAGCGTGACCGGTGTGCCCTGGCCGATGGCCGTGGGGGTGACGCCGTCGGCGAGCCCCGCGGGTTCGTCACCCGCGGCGAGGACCTCGGCCGGGATGCCACCGGGCCAGGTGGCCGACGCCGGCAGGAACTTGCGCGAGCGCAGGATGCGGCGTTGCACTTCGTCCCAGCCGAGCGTGTCGACGAGCCACTTCATGCGGGCCCGCAACTTGTTGTCGCGGTTGCCCTCCTGCTCGAAGGTGCGCACGCACGCCTCGAGGGTGGCCATGAGGTCTTCCTTGGGGGTGAACTCCTCGAGGGCGAGCGCCGGGTGCGGGTTCGCACCGAGGCCACCGGCGACGTACACCCGGAAGCCGCGTTCGATCGTGCCGTCGTCACGGGTGCGCGACGCGGCGATGACGCCGATGTCGTTGAACATCGCTTGGCCGCAGTCGGTGGCGCAGCCCGAGAAGTTGATCTTGAACTTGCGCGGCAGGCGCTGCGAGATCGGGTTGCGCAAGAAGTGCTTGAACGCGGCGTCGGCCCATGCGCTGATGTCGAGCACCTCGTACGGGCACGCACCCGCGAGGTGGCAACCCATGACGTTGCGCACGGTGTCGCTGCACGCCTCGCGCGTGGTGAGCCCGACGGAACCGAGCAGGCGGATGACCGTGGGGCAATCGTCGAGCTGCACGAAGTGCATCTGGTAGTTCTGCCGCGTGGTGATGTGAGCCCAGCCGCGCGAGTACGTGTCGGCGATGTACGCGATCATCTCGAGCTGCTCGGGCGTGGCCGAGCCGTACGGGAACTTCACCCGCACCATCTGCGCGGTGCCGCCCTGGCGCTGGCCGTAGATGCCGTTGGCCAGACGGAACACGCGAAAGACGTCTTCGTCGAGGGTGCCCGCCTTGTAGCGGGCGAGCATGGTGTCGAACTTCGCGGCGTCGGCCTCGATGGCCGGATCGACCGGAACGGCTCGCACGATCGAATCGGTGATCACAGGATTCATCGGCTGATTCCTTACGGGAGGTCGGTGGCGACGCGGACGCCGTCGAGCGCAAGCTGGGCCACGAGAAGTGCACGAGCGTCGTCGATGCGGCCTTGGGCCACAAGCTCGGGGAGACCGCTGTCGAGCGCACGACGCCAGGCCGGTATTTCCGTCGAGATGCCGCGCATGCGCAAATCGTCGCGCACGTCGGCGAGCAGGTCGAGCACATCGACGAGCGAGTCGTCGAGCACCGCCTCGATGCGGGCCTTCAACCATCCGGCGAACGCCGGGCTGCGGCCCGCGGTGGACACGCTGACCTGGATGTCGCCGACGCGCACGACGGCCGGCAAGGTGAAGGTGCAGTTGTCGGGATCGTCGGCCGAGTTGACCGGCACGCCCGTGGCCCGAGCGTCGCGCGAGACCTGCGCGTCTACATCGGTGACCCCGGTGGCGGTGATGACCAAGCGGTACGAGGCGGCCTCGCCGCGCTGGTAGTCGCGCTCGTGCCAGCGCACCGCGGGGTTGTCGCGCAACGAGTCGACGGCCTGGGGGGCCACGACGGTGATGGTGGCGCCCGCCTCGAGCAGACCGGCCACCTTGCGCGCCGCGACCGGACCGCCACCCACCACGAGCACCGGCTGGTCGCGAAGCTCGAGGTTGACCGGATACTGCGGCGCCCGGGTGCGGCGATCGAGCGGCGTACCCACGCTCACAGGTGCAAGCCGCACTCGGTCTTGCCCGAACCGGCCCAGCGACCCGAGCGAGGGTCGGCGCCCTCGACCACCCTGCTCGTGCACGGCCAGCACCCGATGGACGGGTAGCCCTGGTACTGCAAGGGGTTCACGATGACGTCGTTCTCGAGGATGTAGGCGTTGACCTCGTCGTCGGACCAGTTGGCGATGGGGCACACCTTGACCACGCCCCGCTTGTCGCGGCTGACGATGGCCGAGTTGGCTCGGCTCTCGGTCTCGGCCCGGCGCAGGCCGGTGAGCCAGGCGTCCTTCTCGGCCATGACCCGGTCGAGCACCGCGACCTTGCGGGCCGCGCAGCAGCCTTCGGTGCCGAGGGTGAACAGGTCGCCGACGGTGGGCTTGGCCCGCTCGACCCGCAGGTTGAGCTGGTAGCGCTGCTGGGCCTTGCGCACCGTGAGCAGGGTCTCGGGGAAGTGGAAGCCCGTGTCGAGGAAGACGATCTCGATGTCGGGGTCGACCTTGGTGGCGATGTCGATGAGCACGGTGTCGGCCATGGACGCGGCCACGCACAGGCGGGGGCCGAAGGTCTCGACGGTCCAGGCGACGATGTCGGATGCCGACCATGTCTCGAAGCGCTCGCTGATGGCGTCGAGCTCGAGGTCACTCAGACTCGAGGGAACGGTGACGGGGGTGGTCTGCATCGGTTCGTCCTTGGCCGGGGACTGCTCTAACCGCTGTGAATAGCGGGCAATTCCGATCGGGATACTCAGGTTTAGCCGGAAGGCCCGGGAATCGCAACCTCGAAGCGCCTCGCGGGCCGCTCCCCCGGCGGTCGACCGGGCCCGGATCAGGGGATTTCGACCGCCCTGACGCCGCATCAGACAACTTCCGGAGCGACCGGTAGTCTTCCGCCCGGATCTAGTTCGAGACGAGGGGTGGACGATGTCCGACAAGGCACTACTCGCGGGCGTACGCGTGATCGAGAGCTCGATGCTCGGCCCGGCCGAGCTCGGCGGCTTGCTCGCCGACCTGGGCGCCGACGTCATCAAGGTCGAGCCGCCACAGGGCGACTACGGCCGCCAGATGACCTGGCCGATCATGAAGGCCAGCGACGGCAACGGCGAGAACTCGCTGCTGTCGCTGCACGTGAACCGGGGCAAGAAGTCGATCGCACTCGACCTGCGCAAGCCCGAAGGCGTCGAGGTGTACCTCGACATGGTCAAGGGCGCAGACGTCGTCATCGAGGCCATGCGCCCCGGTGCGCTCGCCAAGCGCGGGCTGTCGTTCGAGAAGATGCAAGAGGTCAACCCGGCCATCGTGTTCTGCACGATCTCGGGCTACGGCGCCACCGGGCCCTACCGCGACATGCCGAGCCACGGCATCGCGTATGACACCTGGGCCGGTCAGGTACCCATCGAGACCGACGAAGACGGCTTCGCCTACTTCCCCGGCCACACCGGCGTAGGCATCCACGCGGGCCCCGTGTACGGCGCGCTGGCCATCCTCGCCGCGGTCATCCGGGCCCGTGCCACGGGCACCGGCTGCTACCTCGAGATCGCCCAGAGCGACGCCGCAGCGTTCTTCGACTGGTACCGCATCGAGAGCTACCAGGGCTACCGCCGCCCCGTCGAAGAGGTCTACGGCAACAAGTCCGACAACTACGAACGCCGCGAGCCCGGCACCGCGGGCATGCGCCCCGGTGTGCGCTACCAGGTGTACGCGACCAAGGACGACCGCCACGTGTTGTTCATGGCCAGCGAGCAGGCGTTCTGGAAGAACTTCTGCGCCGGCATCGACCGCATGGACCTTTTCGACAAGTGGCCGGGGTCGAAGTACGGCGACCACGCCCGCAACAACATGGAGCTGCGCGCCATCCTCACCGAGATCTACAAGTCGCGCACCGCGGTCGAGTGGATCGAGTTCGGCAACACGCACAACACGCCGATCGCCCCGGTGAACACGCCCGAGAACATCGTCGAAGACCCGCAGTTCCAGCACCGCATGGGCTTCATCTCGCACGAGATCCTCGACGCCGACATGCTGCCGTACCCGGTCAAGGTCGAGGGCGCCGAGATCCCGGTCCCCACCAAGGCCCCCAACTGCGGCCAGGACACCGACGCTGTGCTCGCCGGCCTCGGCTACGACGCGGCCAAGATCGCCGCCCTCCGCTCCGGCGAGG
>JBKJKR010000599.1:0-6074 GCA_046597135.1 Acidimicrobiales bacterium
CTCGAGGACGAAAAGGTCGAAGAGGCGTGCGCCCGCGTCGGCGGCGACGTCTGGGTCGCCAACTACAACGCACCCGGCCAGGTCGTCATCGCCGGCGACCCCGACGCCGTCACCGAAGCGGGTCGCATCGCCAAAGAGCTCGGCGCGAAGAAGCTCATGCCGCTGCCCGTGTCGGGCGCGTTCCACACACCGTTCATGGCGGCGGCCCGCAACCGGCTCCGCAAGGCCATCGACCAGGTCGAGCTCCGGGCGCCGCAAGGCATCGTCATCGCCAACGTCGACGCCGCACCGCACGACGACCAGTACGCCTGGCAGGGCCTGCTCGACGCGCAGCTCACCAGCCCGGTGCGGTGGCGCCAGTCGTTGCAGACGCTCGCCGGTCTCGGCTACACCACCTTCGTCGAGCTCGGCCCCGGCTCGGCCCTCACCGGCATGGCCAAGCGCACCGTCGACGCAGCGCGCACGTTGTCCGTGGGCAGCCCCGACGATCTCGACAAGATGCTCGCCGCGCTCGCCAGTCCGCCACCGGGGGCTCCGCAACCGCCCCAGGTCGCCATCGAAGGCGAGCACTTGTTCGTCACCGAACGGCTCGTGGTCAGCCCCGGCGCCGGCGTCTTCACGCCGCTCGCCGGCGTCGATGTCGGCACCACCGTCGAACCCGGCCAGGCCATCGGCCGAGTCGGCACGCTCGAGGTGCGCTCCCCCTTCGCCGGGCTGCTCATGGGCTACCTCGCCGTCGACACCGAGCGGGTCACCTCGAGCCAGCCCATCGCCTGGCTGCGGACCGCGTGACCGGCATGCGCGGCGCACACATCACCGGTTGGGGCTCGGCACTCCCCGACAAGATCGTCACAAACGACGATCTCGCACTCTCCATGGACACCTCCGACGCCTGGATCCGTGATCGCACCGGCATCCACGAACGACGCGTGGGCGGCACCACAGCCGGTCTCGCCACCGAGGCGGCACGCGAGGCGCTCGATAGGGCGGGCTGTGCGCCCGAGTCCATCGATCTGCTCATCCTTGCGACCACAACTCCCGATCAGCACGTGCCGGCCACCTCGGCGGTCGTGCAGCACAACCTCGGCCTCCGATGCGGGGCGTTCGACCTCAACGCGGCCTGCTCGGGCTTCGCCTACGCGCTCGTCACCGCGCACGCGCTCATCCAAGGCGGCGGCCTCGACCGCATCCTCGTCGTCGGGTGCGACACGTTGTCGCGCCTCACCGACTGGACCGACCGCGGCACGGCGATCCTGTTCGCCGACGGTGGTGGCGCGGTGGTCCTCGAAGCCACCGAGCAAGACGCCATCCTCGGCTGGGACCTGGGCGCCGATGGCGCGGCGGCCAAGATCCTCGAGTGCGACATCGGTGGGTTCCTCACCATGGACGGCAAAGAGGTCTTCCGGCGTGCGGTGCGCGCCGTCGTCTCCTCGGCCGAACACGCGATGAAGATCGCGGGCGTCACCGCTTCCGACATCGACTGGTTCATCCCCCACCAGGCCAACATCCGCATCATGCACAGCGCCGCCGACAAGGTCGGCATCCCGCACGAGCGCGTGGTCAACGTGCTCAGCTACTCGGGCAACAACAGCGCGGGCACCATCCCGTTGGGGCTGGCCACCGCGGCCAACGACGGACGCATCAAAGCCGGCGACCTGCTGCTGCTCTCGGGGTTCGGTGCCGGGATGACCTGGGCCAGCGTCGTGCTGCGGTGGCAACCGTGACCGGACGCGTCGTCCTCGTCACGGGCGGCAATCGAGGTATCGGCCTTTCGGTCGCCAAGTCGTTCGCAACCGCCGGCTACCGCGTCGCCATCACCAGCCGCGCCGATGCGTCGAGCGACATCACCGATGCGGGCATCCTCGCGGTGCGCTGCGACGTCACCGATTCCGCTTCGGTTGATGCGGCGTTCTCCGAGATCGAACAGAAGCTCGGCCCGGTCGAGATCCTCGTCTCCAACGCCGGCGTCACCCGCGACATGCTGGTGCTGCGCATGACCGACGACGATTTCAGCGCCGTGGTCGATGCCAACCTCACGGGCGGGTTCCGCGTCGCCAAGCGAGCGATCAAGTCGATGATGAAGGCCCGATTCGGGCGCATCATCTTCGTCTCGTCCATCGTCGGTCAGGCCGGCCAGGCCGGGCAGGCCAACTACGCGGCGTCCAAGGCCGGCCTGGTGGGCCTCGCTCGTTCGCTCGCCAAGGAGTACGCATCGCGCGGCATCACCGTCAACGTCGTCGCGCCCGGACCCATCGCCACCGACATGCTCGACGCCCTCACCGAGGACCAACGCGCCGCGATGGTGGCTGCGGTGCCGGTGGGCCGCCTCGGTTCGCCCGACGACGTCGCCGCCGCGATCGCGTTCCTGGCCGGCGACGCTGCGGGCTACGTCACCGGCGCGATCGTTCCGGTCGACGGCGGAATGGCCATGGGCGCGTGAGCCTTGGCCCCGACTACCGAAGGTTGGGCGCCCACCGTGGTCGCCCGGGCGCGCGTCAGCGCCGTCCGGCTGCCTAAAGTGGGCGCCCAACCAGCGCGGCGTTTCGCCGCGCAACATCTCAACCACGACTGTCCGCCGGACAGCGTCATCCAGTAGGGAAATGGAGCATCACGTGAGTGACGAGATCTTCGACCGGTTCCGCACCTGTGCCGTGTCGGTCCTCTCCGTCCCGGCGGAGAAAGTCACCCTGACCGCCTCGTTCGCCGATGACCTCGACGCAGACAGCCTCGACCTCGTCGAGTTCGTCATGGCCCTCGAAGAGGAGTTCGACGTCAACGTCGAGGAGGAAGAACTCGAAGGCATCGACACCGTCGGTGCCGCGTTCGATCTGATCAAGTCGAAGCTCTGATGGCCGGACGGCGGGTCGCCGTCACCGGGATCGGGGCGGTCACGCCGGTCGGCATCGGCATCGATGCGTTCTGGCGTGGCTTGAACGCACCGCAGCCGGACACGGCGATACGACGCGTCGAGGACTTCGATCCCGACGCCTACTTCGACAATCCAAAAGAGACGCGTCGCGCCGACCGCTTCACGCAGTTCGCGCTCGCCGCGGCCACCGAAGCGCTGGCCCAGGCCGGCGACCTCACGGCCGAACCCCCGCGCATCGGCGTGTGGGTCGGCACGGGCGTCGGTGGCATCCTCACGCTCGAATCGCAGATCATCGTCGGGCACGACAAAGGCCTCAAGCGGGTCTCGCCGTTCCTCGTGCCGATGATGATGGCCAACGCGGCCACCGCATCGATCTCGATGCGCTGGGGCTTCCAGGGCCCGTGCGAGAACACGGTGACCGCCTGCGCTGCGGGCACCCACTCCATCGGCAACGGCGCGCGCCTCATCCAGCACGGCGTGTGCGACGTCGTCATCGCCGGGGGCAGCGAAGCCAGCCTGTGCGAGACCGCCATGGCCGGCTTCACCAACATGACCGCTCTGTCGTCCACCGGCGTCTCGCGCCCGTTCGACCGCGACCGCGACGGCTTCGTCATCGCCGAGGCCGCGGGCATCCTGGTGCTCGAGGAATGGGACATGGCGGTCGCCCGCGGCGCCACCATCCTCGCCGAGGTGCTCGGTTCGTCGTCCACTGCCGACGCGCACCACATCACCGCGCCGGCACCGGGGGGCCGAGGGGCCATCCGTTGCATGCGCCAAGCGCTCGCCGACGCGGGCGTCACCGCCGCCGATGTGCGCCACGTCAACGCGCACGGCACCTCGACCCCGCTCAACGACGCCGCCGAGGCCGCAGCCATGGCTGAGGTGTTCGGCGACCTCCGCCCCATCGTCACGTCCACCAAGGGCGTCACCGGCCACGCACTCGGTGCCGCCGGCGCCATCGAGGCCATCGCCGTGGTGTTGTCGATGCAGCACAAGCTCATCCCACCGACCGACGGACACGTGAACGACGACCCCGACATGGCGCCGATCGACCTCGTGCTCGGCGAAGCGCGGCCGTGGGAACCCGGCGTGTCGATCTCGAACTCGTTCGGCTTCGGCGGCCACAACGGCACCGTGGTGCTCCGCCCCGCCTGACATTCCCCAGCCCCGACACATGTCGGGTGAGGCAATCAGGATTGCGGACCGTCCCACGACCATCGCGGCAGCGCGAGCCCGTCAGGGACGTCGTCTACCGAGTCGGGGTACCGCGCCATGCTCGTCGTGGCCGCCCAGGCCCAGTAGGCGCGCAGCGTCTGGCGGACCGGATCGTCGGGCGCCAGACCCACATCGCCGAGCGCCGCATCGAAGCAGGCGATGGCCCGGGTGTCCATGTGGCTGAACGCGTGCGCCACCACCTCGTCAGCGAGCGCCCGCGCGTGCCAGGCGTGCGCCAAGCGCCGCAGGCCGTCGAACCCGCCGATCGCGTCGTACACGTTTTGCATCCACGCAACCGGAAACGAGGGGGACGCTCAGGCGTCGGCGATGACGAACAGCAGCTCGCACTCGCAGGCCACCTGACCGTCGAGCAACGCACGGCCTTTTCCCTTGCCGGCGCGCGCCGACATGCGGCCGAGCTCGGCTTCGAGCACGAGCGTGTCACCCGGCCCCACCTGGCGCCGGAACCGCGCGCCGTCGAGTCCGCCGAACAACGCGAGCTTGCCCACGAAGCGTGGGTCGGTGAGCGCAGCGACCGCGCCGATCTGCGCGATGGCCTCACACATGAGCACACCGGGCAGCGTGGGCCGCCCGGGGAAGTGGCCGGGGAAGAACCACTCGTCGCCGATGAGCGTCCACGTGCCTCTCGCGGAGACACCAGGCTCGAGGGCGAGCAACGAGTCGAGGAACAGGAACGGCGCGCGGTGGGGCAGGATCTCCGTCGGTGCTGGCAGCGCTGCGGGCTCGGCGTCGGGTGCGCTCACGCGCCGAGTGCTTCGAGCAACTTGGCCGGCGTGTCCTTGGGGCTGATCTTGTACCAGACCTGCTCGAGCCGGCCCGTCTCGTCGATCAGGAACGCCGAACGCACGATGCCCATGTAGGTCTTGCCGTAGTTCTTCTTTTCGGCCCAGACGCCATAGGCCTCGGCCACGGCGTGCTCGGTGTCGGCGAGCAGCGGGAAGCCGAGCGAGTACTTCTGATCGAACTTGGCCTGCTTCTCGGGCTTGTCGGGCGAGATGCCGATGATCGCAGTATCGCCGATCTGCCCGGCGAGGTCGCGCAACAGGCACGACTGTTGGGTGCACCCGGGCGTGTCGGCCTTCGGGTAGAAGTACACCAGCACCTTGTGGCCCTTGTGCGACGCGAGTGTGTTCGGGCTGCTGGTCTGATCCAGCAAGGAGATTGCCGGGGCCTTCTTGCCCACGGTGAGCGGAGTGGGTGTTGCCATGAGCGACGACGCTAGCGCCTCGGCCGATGCCCGAACGGCGAACGACCGAGGTGCGAGCGACGTGTGCGTCAGCCCTTGGCCGCGGCCTTCAGCTTGGAGCCGGCGCTCAGCTTGACGGCGTTGGTCGCGGCGATCTCGATGGGTTCACCGGTCTGCGGGTTGCGTGCGGTGCGTGCCTTGCGGGCCACGCGTTCGACGGTGAGGTACCCGGGGATCGTGAGCTTGTCGCCCTTGGCCACACCGTCGGCCACGATGTCGAGCAGCGAATCGAGCGCAGCACCCGCATCCTTTTGCGTGAGCTCCGTTCGGCGAGCAAGTTCGGCGACGAGTTCAGTCTTGTTCATCTGGGCGATCTCCTGTCGGACGGCAATGGGCCCCCTCGGCCCGCCGTGTGACCTAAGGCCAGCCCAGATTGCGGGCCAAGTCAAGCATCCTCCCTGGTGACAGCACCGGGGCCGTGCCCCCACTATGGTGTCGCGCCGATAGACGCACATTCGGCGCCCGAACGGCTCGGTCGGCGCCTACGAAGGCGCGACGTTGATCATCGCCTCAGCCGCCCGTGCGAAGTATTCGAGGAACACCGGGCGGGCCACGTCGTCCGTCTGCATGGCATCGAGTGCCGCCTCCATGTGGCGATACCACGACGCAGCTTCGGCCTCGCCGATCACGAACGGGTTGTGCCGCATGCGCAGACGCGGGTGCCCACGCTGCTCGCTGTAGGTCTGCGGCCCACCCCAGTACTGGATCAAGAAGCCGGCGAGG
>JBKJKR010000638.1:0-2944 GCA_046597135.1 Acidimicrobiales bacterium
GACCTGAAGAAGCTGCCGAGCGAGTACATCGAACAGCACCTCCACTTCACGTGGGTGACCGACACGTACGGCAGCTTCTTCAGGTCGAAGCGGAACCGGTACCGGTAGTAGCCATCGTCGAGTTGCTCCTTGAAGTAGGGGAGCCAGCCGCAATCGATCTCGGCGAAGACCAGGTTCAGGTCGGGGAACCGATCGAACAAGCCGCTGAAGACGAGGTCGATCAGATGGTTCGTGGCCGCCGTGAACCGCCCGGCAGCGGGCAGCGCGAGCAGCGTTGCCGCGCCGGTGGGCATGGTGTTGTTGAGCGAGACGTGAACGTTGAGCGTGAGCCGCTGCTCGGCGAGGGCGGCGAAGACCGGGTCGTCTTCGGCCGTGGGCTGCAGGGTGCCGCCCGGATACGCGCCGATGAGGAACCCGCCGGTCGACGCACGGTCGCCCACACGGGCGATCTCGCCCAGGGCCTGGGCGACGCCCCGATTGGGGAGGATGGGCAACGCCCGGAAGCGGTGCAGGTCGAAGGAGGCGTACTCGTGGATCCAGTCGTTGTACGCCTGCACGAGCGCGAGGTGCAGCTCCGGGTCGGTCGTGCCGTAGACCGCCTGGGCGAGGCGGGGCGTCGGGTAGAGCACCTCGGCATCGACGCCGGCGATCACGATCTCCTTGATGCGTTCCGCCGGATCCCAACCGCCGCGGCGGATGTCGTCGAAGCGCACCCAGCTCTGGCGCAGGCGCGGGTCCTGGCCGGCGCACGCGTTGAGACCGATGGGCATGGGGTCGGGCACGCCCTCGATGACCCAGGCATCGCCCAGCTCGAACCGCTCGACGCGCGGCGCGCGGTCGCGTAGGGACGCAACGACCCGTGTCGCCCAAAGATCTCCCGGTTCGTTCACGTGGCTGTCGGCCGAGATGAGGTGGTGCTTGCCGTTGGTGCTCAGGGTCGCTCTCCAATGGTCGCGGCAGGAACCCGCCGCGCCGAACCTCCGCAACGTAGCAAGTCAGCCACGAACGGTACGCGTCGTCGACCGTGCGGTCGGGACGGCGCGCTTCACGATGGCGACGTGTCGGCCGCCTCGGCGAACGGCGGCCAGACGAATCGGTGCCGCGCCGCCTCCCCGATCACGATCACGCTGGGCGAGCTGAGCACGTCGCGGGGGAGGTGGCCGAGCGTGGTCCGGCGGACCTGCTGACGCTCGGTGGTACCCCAACGAACGCACGCCGCCGGCGTGGCGGCATCGAGCCCACCGTCCAGCAGGCCCTTCGTGATGGCCTCGATCTTGGCCACGCCCATGAGGATGACGATCGTGCCACCGGTGCGCGCGATGGCCTCCCACTTGACGGGGTCGGAGCCGCTCGGATCCGCGTGGCCCGTGACCACCGTGAAGCTCAAGGCCTCGTTGCGCATGGTGACCGGTATGCCCGCAGCGGCAGGCGCGGCTATGGCCGACGTGATGCCCGGCACCACCTCGAACTCGATCCCTGCGGCGAGCAGTGCGGCCGCCTCCTCACCGCCGCGTCCGAAGACGAAGGGATCGCCACCCTTCAACCGCACCACCTCGCGGCCGGTACGGCCGTGCGCGATGAGCAGTTCGTTGATCTCGTCCTGGGGCAGCGTCGTCTGCCCGGAGCTCTTGCCCACGTCGATCAGCGTGGCATCGGCCGGCGCGAGGTCGAGCAGCGGACGCGTGGTCAACCGGTCGTAGATCACCACATCCGCGCGTGCGAGCACCCGCGCGCCCCGCACGGTGATCAGCTCGGGGTCACCCGGGCCGCCGCCGACCAGGTACACGGTCATGGGTGCAACCTGGTCATGTGCTCGGCCCGGTGCCGGAGATGGCTGCTGCAGCGTGCATCGTCAACAGAGGGTAGACGCAGGCCGTCCGAACGCCATCCGGTGACCCGGCAGCGCGCCGGCCGTCGTCGACGTGGCATCGTTGCTCCTTCCGATTCGTTCCGAGGCCTACGTGACCCTGCAGAACCGCGTGACCCCCCTCAACGAACTGGTGGCCGAAGCGTCCTATCGCGGCATGTTCATGGGCAACCGGGGCGTGCTGCACGACGACCATCGCCACATCGTGCGTTGGCGCAACGGCAACAGCTGGATCACGTGCCTCCTGGCGTACAAGGGCCGCCGGCACGAACCGATGTCACCGGGGCTCTACACGGAGCTGTTCTTCCTCGACGAGCCCACCGCGCTCGCGGCGGGGCATCGGCCGTGCGCGCTGTGTCGACGCGAGCGGTTCAACGCATTTCGCCAGGCCATCGCCGTCGGGGGCGGGAGCACGCTCACCGCGAGTGAGCTCGACGAGCGGCTCGATGACGAACGCCGCTCGGGAAACTCTCAGCGCCGGCACACGGCCGACAGCGCCGACCTGCCCGATGGTGTGATGATGATGGCGCACGACATGGCGCATCTGCTGTGGCACGGTCGGCTGTTCGGTTGGGGACCGGGTGGCTACCTCCCGGCAGGGCCGGTGCCGCGCGGTGACGTGGAGGTCCTCACGCCGCCGATCACGGTGCGGGCGCTGCGCGGCGGGTTCGTTCCCGAGGTCCATCCGTCGGTCCCCACCTGAGCCTGCGGAGCCACCATGCGTGAGCCCACCAACGAAGTCCGTGTCGAGAAGAACGTCGAGGTGCCCATGCCCGACGGCGCGGTGCTCCTCACCGACATCTTCCATCCGGTGGGTGTCGACGACGCGCCGACGGTGCTCGAGCGGACTCCTTACGGGCGCAGCGGCATCAGCAGCGGCTCGGGCCCCGGGCTCGCAGCACGCGGGTATCGCTACATCCTGCAGGCCTGTCGCGGCACCGACGGCTCAGGGGGTACGCACAGCTACTTCGCCGAGGCGCCCGACGGACGGGCCACCGCCGATTGGATCGCTGAACAGCCCTGGTTCGACGGCCGTCTGGGCTCCTTCGGTGCGAGCTACATGGGCTTCACGCAGTG
>JBKJKR010000311.1:0-2954 GCA_046597135.1 Acidimicrobiales bacterium
CTGGGCCAAGGAGCACATCGGCCAAGCAGGCGAGGCCATCGTGTGCGAGGGCTACAGCGACGTCATCGGTTTCGCCACGGCCGGTGTGCCCCGCGCGGTGGCCACATGCGGCACGGCCCTCACCGAGGATCACATCCGGTTGTTGAAGCGCTTCAGCCCGCGCATCGTGCTGGCATTCGACGCCGACGCAGCCGGCCAGAACGCCGCGGCGCGTGTGTACGAGTGGGAGCAGAAGCTCGACGTCGAGTTCTCCGTCGCCGACCTGCCGAACGGGGTCGACCCCGGTGAGCTCGCGTTGTCCGACCCCGAACGTCTTGCCGCGGCCATCACGAACGCCAAGCCGTTCCTGGGTTTTCGGGTCGAGCGGGTGCTCGCGTCAGGCAACCTCCGCACCCCCGAGGGTCGGGCGCGCACCGCGCAGACCGCGGTCGACGTGGTGCGCGAACATCCCAGCGACCTCGTGCGCGATCAGTACCTCATGACCATCGCCGATCGTTGCCACCTCGACCCCGACCACGTACGCGCCGCGGCGCGGGGCGCAGCCCGCATGGCTCCGACGCGTGTGGCGAACCAGCCCGAACCGCGCGGGGCGATGATGCCGGTCGACCACGCGCCGCGCCGTCGTCCGATGCGCGAGAACGCCGAGGACGAAGCGTTGCGCCTCCTCGTGCACCGCCGCACCGAGATCATCGATCGCCTCGAGTCGGTGCTGTTCGCGTCGCAGGCGCGACGCGATGCCTACGAGGCGCTCGTCGCGGCCGACGACCTGCACCGCGCCATCGCCGACGCGTCGCCCGACACCGCGGCACTCCTCACCCGGCTCGCGGTCGACGAACCCGACGGCGACCCCGACCAGGCCATCGTCGATCTGTCCCGCTATGCCACGTCTCGGGTGCTCGATCAGTTGCGTCGCGAGGCCTCGTCGGTGCGCGAACCGCAAGACCTGCGGGCGTACTCCGAGGTCATCGACTGGCTCCGTCATCGCCTCGCCGAGCTCGATGATGCCGCGGAGCGGACGTCGGCGGCTGCGCTCTTGGTAGCCTGGCTCGCCGAGAACGGTGAGGGGCCAGCAGATGACTGACATCGCCAGCGCACTCACCTCTGGGGGAGGCGTCACACCCGAGGAGCTGCAGCAGCTCGTCGTGCTCGGACGCGCAAATGGTGGCCTCCACCTCGACGAAGTGCTCGAGGTCCTGAAGGACCTCGACCTCACCCCCGACATCTTTCTGGGCATCCAGGCGTGGCTCCAGCGAGAGGGCATCCCGCTCGATCAATCCTTCGCGGACGAAGTCGATGCACGGCGCACGCGTTCATCGGTGGCCGCCGTCGCATCGGCCGCAGCCGACGCGAGCGTCGACGGCTACGAGAGCGAAGCAGACGCCAACGGCGCCGATCCCACCGACGCCGCCACGCCGTCGGTGCTCGAGCACGGTCGAGCCAAGCCGGCCCCTGCGTCGAGGCAACGTGCGCCGGCGCGTCGTGCGCCGCGGGCCAGCCTCGACGACGACGGTGGCTCGCCCCTGTCATCCGACTACGTGCGGATGTACCTGAAGGAGATCGGTCGCGTTCCCTTGCTCACGGGCGAGGAAGAGGTCTCACTCGCGCGGCGCATAGAGGCGGGGCTCGCGGCGGTTGCCCAGCTCGCCGCCCACAACGAAGGCACGGTCGAGCTCACCCCGCTCGAGGTGGCCCAGTGCAACCGCCAGCGGCGCGACGGCGACGCGGCACGCGATCAGCTCACGCGGGCCAACCTGCGCCTCGTGGTGTCCATCGCCAAGCGGTACGGCGGCCGGGGCATGTTGCTGCTCGACCTCATCCAGGAGGGCAATCTCGGGCTCATGCGGGCCGTCGAGAAGTTCGACTACACCAAGGGCTTCAAGTTCTCGACCTATGCCACGTGGTGGATCCGCCAGGCCATCACGCGGGCCATCGCCGACCAGGCGCGCACCATCCGCATCCCGGTGCACATGGTCGAGTCGATCAACAAGGTCAAGCGCACGCAGCGACAGCTGGCCCAAGAGCTCGAGCGCGAACCCACCATCGATGAACTGGCGCGCATGACCGACCTCTCACCGGCGCGGGTGCGCGAGATCCTCCGCATCTCCCAAGATCCGTTGTCGCTCGACTCACCGGTCGGCGACGAGGCCGACAGCAACCTCGGTGACTTCATCGAGGCCGACGGTGCCGATGCGCCGCCCGATGCCGTCACCCGCGAGTTCCTCGGGCTCGCCGTCAGCGAGGCCCTGTCCGAGCTGAACGAACGCGAACAAGAAGTCGTCCGGCTGCGCTTCGGACTCGACGACGGCCGCCCTCGCACCCTCGAAGAAGTCGGTCGCGAGTTCGGCGTCACCCGCGAGCGGGTTCGCCAGATCGAGTCGAAGACGTTGGCCAAGCTGCGCCATCCGTTGCGCAGCGAGAAGTTGCGCGACTACCTCGACGAGGGCTGAGCGTGCGGTTCCCCCGTGTTTGCGGGGCGGCAAACGTGGCCGGAATGACGAGGGCGGCTGCTATCCTCGGCCCGTCCTTCCGGGGTAGCTCAGCCGGCAGAGCGTCGGACTGTTAATCCGCAGGTCGTGGGTTCGATCCCCACCCCCGGAGCGGGTTTGACCAGGTCAAACGGTGTTCCACGGGGTCGTTCGCAATGGTGCGGATGGCCCCGTGGTCACAGAATGGTCACAGGATTTTCGGGAACGCTCCCCGGACTCTCCGCGCGATGGCGTCGACGGTTGGCGTACGAGCAGCCCTCCGATCAGCCGCTACCGTCGACGAGATCGGCGACCGCGCTCGCGGCATGTGCCTGCTGCCCCGGCAGCACGTGGCCGTAGGTGTCGAGGGTGAAAGCGACCGAGGAGTGCCCGAGGCGGTCTGAGACGATCTTTGCGTTGGCACCCGATGCCAGGAGCAGGGTCGCATGCGTGTGCCGGAGGTCGTGGAACCGGAGCCGGGGGAGTCCG
>JBKJKR010000343.1:0-5628 GCA_046597135.1 Acidimicrobiales bacterium
GTTCCCCCCACCGTACGACCGTGCGGCCATCGGCCTCGCGATGACCGGCGGCCACTGATGACCGCGCCCACCGCAACACCGCCTTCACCGGCCGGCATGCCGAGCCCCGAATCGTTCATTGCACGTTGGTTCACCGGCGACAACGCCAACCGGGCCCGCACGCTCGCCGGGCCGCTGCTGTCGTTCGTCGCGGCGATGCTCGTGGGCGCCATCATCGTGGTGTTCGAGGGCGAGAACCCCGCCGCGGTCGCCGGCGCCATCGTGCAGGGCGTCTTCACCGAGCCCAACGGCATCGCCAACACCCTCATCGCGGCCAGCCCGCTGCTGCTCATCGGTCTCGGGCTCGCAGTGGCCTATCGGGCCAAGGTGTTCAGCATCGGCGCCGAGGGCCAGTACGTCGTCGGAGCGGTCGCTGCGACTGCGTGGGCCACCGCACCCGGGGTGCGCGACCTGCCCGGCTTCCTCCTGATCGTGTCGGCGATCCTCGCCGGCATCATCGGCGGCGGCGCGTGGGGCGCGCTGCCCGCCGTGCTGCGCTCGCGCTTCGGCACGAGCATCGTGATCTCGAGCCTGCTCCTCAACTACGTGGGCGCTGCGCTGTTGCAATGGGCGGTGCGCAGCGGCATCGCCGACCCCGCCTCGCCCGTGCCGAAGAGCCGCGACGTCGGCGCCGCACGGCTGCCGCTCGTGCCCGGGCTCGACGTGCACCTCGGTGTCGTCATCAGCCTGCTCCTCGTACCCGCCTTCATCCTGCTGCTGCGCGGCACGCGCTTCGGCTACCGGGTCGACGTGCTCGGCAACAACGCGTCGGCACACGGCGCCAACGAAGGCTCCATCGGCCGCATGACGCTGCTCATCATGTTGATCACCGGCGGCTGCGCTGGGCTCGCGGGCTACTTCGAGGTCGCCGGCGTCACCGGTCGCCTCAACAGCACGTCGGGCGCCGGCTACGGCTTCACGGCCATCCTCATCGCGCTCCTCGGTCGACTCACGCCGTTCGGCGTGCTCGTCGCCGCGCTCGGCATGTCAGGGCTGTCCATTGGCTTCGAATCTGCGCAGCGCGACTACGACCTCCCGGCGTCGCTCGTCGGCGTGCTGCGCGCGCTCATGATCGTGTTCCTCGTCGCCGGCGACGCGCTCATCGCCCGCAAGACCGCGGAGGCATCACGTTGTAGACCTTGTTCACGGTCGAGATGATCTGGTCGGCGCTGCGGCTGTCGATCCCGGTCGCCATCGCCGCGCTAGGCGCGATCATCAGCGAGCGATCGGGCGTGCTCAACCTCGGCCTCGAAGGCATGATGCTTTGGGGTGCGTTCGGCGGCTTCGTCGTCGCCGAAGGCACCGGCAACCCGTGGTTGGGGATCCTCGCCGGCCCGGTCGTGGGTGCGCTGTGCGGTGCGGCGTTCGCGCTGCTCGTGGTCTCGATCCGTGCCAACCAGATCGTCACCGGCCTGGCATTCACGCTCCTCGCCACATCGGCCACCACGTATCTGTTCGATCGGAACTACACGATCGGGAACGCGCGCGTCGACCGCGTGCCCCAGGGCGTGCTCATCGCGCTGCTCGTCGTGCTGCTCGGCGTCACGTGGTACTTCCTCAACCGCACCACCGGCGGCCTCGCGCTCAGCGCGGTCGGCGAGTCGCCGGTGGCCGCCGACGCGCTCGGCTACCGCGTGAACCGCATCCGCTGGCAGGCCACCATGGTCGGCGGCGCGTACGCCGGGCTCGCCGGCGCCGTGCTCGTGTGCGGCCCGCTCGGGCTGTTCGCCCGCAACGTCACCAACGGGCGCGGCTGGGTCGCCCTCGCCCTCGTGGTGTTCGCCCGCTGGCGACCGATCCCGTGCGTCATCGGTGCCCTGCTCTTCGGCCTGTGCGACGCCGCGCAGTTCCGCCTGCAGGACACCGCGAGCTCGATCCCCTACGAGTTCTTCCTCGCGCTCCCCTACACGGTCACGTTGCTCGCGCTGGTCGTGCGGGCCCGCGTCAACCGGCCGCCGTCGTCACTCGGCGAACCATTCGTCCGAGGCGCATAAGCGCCTCTTTCGCCCGAGTGAGGGCGAAACCCCTAGCGGTAGCTGGTCGTCGTGTCGCGATTGAACTCTTCGAGGAGGTCGTTGCGGTAGGAGTGCGTGGAGTCGAAGCGCGACAACAGGTACGGGCCGGCTTCGAGGGGCGCGTACTTCGGAGTCTCCCCCGGCTCGAGGCAGGTGGGTAGGCACTCGATGCGAGCGTGGAACGGGGGCGTCACGAACAACGGGATCGAGTAGCGATCGCGGTTGGGCGGGTTGATCACGCGGTGGGGGTTCGACACCCACCGGTCGTTCGTCCAGATCGCCTGAAGATCGCCGAGGTTGCACACGTACAGGTCCTCGGGCACGTCGATCTCGAGCCACGCGCCGTCGCGCCGCATCACCTGCAGACCACCGACGCCGTCGTCCGCGAGCAGCGTGAGCGTGCCGTAGTCGGTGTGCGCGCCGCACCCGAGCTGTCCCTCGGCCGGAGGCAGTCGATCCTGCGGCGGGTAGTGCACGAACCGCAAGTGGTACATCGTGTCGCCGAGGTCGTTGAAGTAGTCGTCGGCCAGCCCGAGCGCTCGGGCCATGGCGCGTTGCACCCGTTCGGCCGCGGCGATCGCCTCGGTGCGGTACCGCTCGTAGACCTCGCGGAACCCGGGCAGGTCGGGTAGCTGGTTCATGCCGTGCAACGGCGTGCCGGCCAGCACGGCGGGATGATCGGGGCCATGGTCGAGCCCGGTGTCGATCGTCTCCTTGAGATCGCCGGCCATGGTGTTCGCGTCGTCGAGCGACTCGGTGGCCAGGGCGACGTACCCGCGGTGGTACGCCGACTTGCCGATCGCGATCTCGTTCTTCTTCTCGACCGGCAGGGTGAAGAACCGCTGGATCTGTTCGAACATGGCGGCCCGCGTCGAGGGCGCTATGCCGTGCCCGGCGATGAGCACGAAGCCGGTCTCGCGACAGGCCTTGTCGATGGCCGCCGCAGCCGCGTCGGTTGCCGGGTCGTCGGGCGGCGCGCCGACCGCGAAACCGCTGACATCGATCACCGGAAGCTGATCTGGCATGGCCCAACGCTACGCCCGTCGTCGCGGTCACGCCCACCGGCACGGCACATCCGACGCCCTGTCGCGAACGTGTTCACATCGCCGTTACACCACCGTCGTACGCTCGGACCATGACGATCATTCTCCGCGGCGGCCGGGTCATCGATCCGCTCAGCGAGCTCGACCAGACCACCGACGTGCTCGTCGCTCACGGGCGCATCACGGCCATCGGCGCCGATCTGGCGGCGCAGCACCCCGGCGCCACCGTCGTCGACGCCGCGGGCCACCTCGTGACGCCGGGGCTCATCGACCTGCACGTGCACGTGTTCCCCGGCCTCGGCGACTTCTGCGTCGAAGCCGACAGCGTGGGCGTCGACATGGGCGTTCCGGTGCTGGTCGACGGCGGCACCAGCGGTGTGGCCACGTTCGACATCTCGCGTCGGGCGGTCATCGACCATCCCGACACCCGGAGCAGGGTGCTGGCGTTCGTCGACCCGAACCAGCTGTACCTCGCGACGAAGGACTTCATCTGCCATCGCCTCGAGATCGCGAACGACGAGCGCAACATCGACGAGGCCAGCCTGGCCGCGTGCATCGAGCGCAACGCCGACATCCTCGTCGGGTTGAAGGTGCGCACCTGCTGGTCGACCGATCCCGAGCGGTCGCCGTTCCTCGACGCCGCCATGCGCGTCGCGCCCGACCTACCGATCATGGTGCACCTCGGCCGGTTCCCGCACACCCCGGTGATCTCCACTGCGGCGCTCCTGCGCACGTTGCGCCCGGGCGACATCATCACCCACGCCTACCGCGGGGCAGGCGGCCTGCTCGATCAGGGTGGCAAGGTCATCGCCGAGTTCCGAGACGCCATCGACCGCGGCGTGCGGCTCGACATCGGGCACTCGGGCACCGACTTCCGCTTCCGCGAGGCACGCCGGCTGCTCGACCAGGGCTACCTGCCCGACACCGTGTCGACCGACCTCAACGTGTTCAACATCAACGGGCCGGTGTTCTCGCTCGCCGAGACCATGACGAAGATGCTGGCGCTCGGCATCGGCCTGCGCGACGTGATCGCCATGGCCACCTCGAACACGGCCCGCAGCATCGGCAAGCTCGACGAGCTCGGTTCGCTCGCGGTCGGTCGCACCGCCGAGATCAGCGTGTTGCGCATCGTCGACGGTCCGGTGCCGGTGTCCGACGGGCACGAGACCGTCACCGCGCCCTACGGGCTCGCGCCGGTGGGTTGTGTGCGCAACGGCGAATGGATCGCGGTAAAGCCCGTGGCGTCCTTCGCGAGCATCGGCCGCACCTGGTCCGACGAGGACCCCTCACAGGAGTGGTGACCGCTCGCGGAGATCGGTGGACGGCGCGGTGAGCGGGTCGATCAGTCGAGCAACAAGGTGGTGCGCAGCGCACCGGCGTCGTGCGCCGCGTTCGCGAGCTCGCGCAGCCAACGGCGGTACTCGATCGAGACCTTGTCGGTGCGCACCGACAACTCGAAACCGGGGTCGAGCAACATCTCCGGCGGATCCTGGGCGCCGCGACCGGCGCGTCCTCGGCAAGGATGCGCGACTGGAAATCCATGTGGGCCGATTCAGGCTCGTCCCACGCGTCGCTGCGGGCGACGAACCAGAACGAGCGGCACGACGCGTGCGTCACGGGCGACGCGGTCCTCCACAACAGCCGTCGAGCGCCCGACGCGAGGAAGAACTCGATGCTCACGGTGCACGGCATCGGCATCGGTACTTCGAGTGGCCGAACATCGCCGTGGCTCGACGGCGATGTCAGGCGGGTCGTAGACGAACCGCAGCTCGCCCGGAGCGCGCTCGATGTCGGGCAGCGCGGGCACCGGCTCGTCGCGGGTACCGTGCGAACCGTCGTGCACGAACGCGAAGTGACTGAGATCGACGAAGTTCTCGACGCGGCGTGACGCGGCCACCGGCCACGTATACGGGTCGCCGGCGATGATGCGAAGCGTCGGGTCGTCGTACGGCGGGCACGCGGGCAAGGGCAGTGCGGCCCGGTTGTCGAGACAGACCCACACGAGCCCGTAGGCCACGGTCGAGGCGAACGACTCGACGCAGGCGCGCGCCGGGATCGGCCCGCCGGCCAGCGCGGGGATGTCGATGCACCGGCCGTCGGCTGCGTACACCCACCCGTGATACGCACAGCGAATGCCACCGCCGTCGACCGTACCGACGGACAACGCGGTCGAACGGTGCACGCACCGGTCGCGCAGCGCCACGGGCACGCCGTCGACCATGGCCACGGCGAGCCGCTCGCCGAGCAACGCCACTCCCAGCGGGCCGACTCCGCCCGGTGCAGCCGCGGCGAGCTCGTCGAGTGTGCACACCGGGTGCCAGACCTGGCGCAGCAGTTGATCGAGCTCGGAAGTGGGGGCAGCCACAGCGCAGCCGAGCGCACCGGCGCGATCGCGCACGACGTGGCGACGCGAAAGGGTCGCGTCAGACCAGTCGGTCTTTCAGACCAGGTTCTCGACGAAGGCCTCGATCGTGGGGGAGTACGCCACCTATTGCGATGGCACCTTCGAGGTGCGCAACCTCCGCCAGCTC
>JBKJKR010000400.1:0-4771 GCA_046597135.1 Acidimicrobiales bacterium
GTGTCGATCACGCCGTTCGGACTCACGGGGCCGGCGGCCGGATGGGCATCCACCGAGCTCGTGGCCCAGGCCATGGCCGGTGTCGTGTATCGCTCGGGCGTGCCGGAGCTGCCGCCGGTGGCCGCCCCCGGCAGCTACTGCGAGGACGTCGGCGCGGTCGCCGCGGCAGTGGGTGCGTTGCTCGCGCTCGTGGCGCCGTCTGACGACGCACCCGGTGAGGCGACCGGTCAGGTGATCGACGTCTCGGCGGTCATGGCGCTCGCTCAGTGCACCGATACGGCGCTCCCGCTGTGGAGCCTGCTGCGCAACGATCAGACCCGCCAGGGGGCGGGGCTGTACCCGCTGTTCCCCTGTACCGACGGCCTCGCCCGACTGGTGCTGCCGATGACCGCCGGCGACTGGCGCTCATTGATCGCGTGGCTCGGCTCGCCGCCCGAGTGGGTGGGCCCCGCGTGGGACAAGGCGCTGCTCGGTTCGGACGAGCGGGCCGAGGTGCTGAAGCGACTGCCGGCACGATTCGCCACGCGCAGTCGCGCCGAGATCACCGCCGACGGTGACGCGGCGGGCCTGCGGATCACGCCGGTGCTGACGCCGGCCGAGCTGCTGACGAACGAGCACGTGCTCGACCGCGAGACGTTCGCCGCGGTCGAGGTGGACGGTCGGCCCGGCGCGGTGATGGCCGGCTACCTGAGCGTCGGGGGCCGTCGCGCGTCCGCCCTCGGTTCGCCGGGCGTGGCACCACCGACGTGGCACGCCCGGCCCCAACGGCAGGAGCAGTCGAGTGGCGTCTCCGCGGCCGGGTCGCCGGGACGTCTGCCGCTCGATGGCGTGCGCGTGCTCGAGCTCGGTAGTGGGGTCGCGTCGCCCGAAGCGGGCCGGGTGCTCGCCGAGTGGGGTGCCGATGTCGTGAAGGTCGAGAGCCGCCGCCGCCCCGACTTCCAGCGAGCGGTGCTCGGCTCGGACATGAACCCAGCGTTCGCCTCCCCGAACCGCAACAAGCGTCTGCTGGGCGCGAACCTCGCGACCGATGCCGGTCGTGCACTCGTGCACTCGCTGCTGCCGCACATCGACATCGTCCTCGAGAACAACGCGACGGGCGTGCTCGATCGGCTCGGGTTCGGGTGGGACGTGCTGCAGGCCGCGAACCCGCGAACCATTCTCGTGAGCAGCCAGCTGTACGGCGATCGCGGTCCGTGGGCGTCGCGCAAAGGGTATGGACCGAGCGCCCGAGCCGTGGGTTCGCTCACCTGGCTCTGGGCGCACGATGCGCAATCGCCGCGCGGGGTGATGACGATCCACCCCGACCACTTCGCCGGTCGTCTGGGTGCGCTCGGCGCGCTCGCCGCGCTGCATGCCAGGGAGCGGACCGGCGTCGGATGCCGCATCGACATCGCCCAGTTCGAAGCGGTGGCGGGTCTGCTCGGTGATCTCCTCCTGGCCGAGAGCCTCGAGCCCGGTGCGGCGCAGCCGGTGGGGAACACGTCGCAGGACCACGCGCCGTGGGGGCTGTACCGGTGTCGCGACGAGGGCCCGATCGAGACCTGGCTCGCGTTGTGCGTGTCGAGCGATGCGGCATGGGAGTCGTTGCTGGCGGTGGCCGATGGCGCGCTGCCCGACGATCCACGGTGGCGCACGATGGGCGGCCGACTGGCCGCTCGCGCCGAGCTGGACGAGCGCGTCGGCACGTGGCTGCGCGACGCCGAACCGGCGGCGATCGAAGCCGCGTGCCAGAGCGTCGGCGTCGCGGCGGCGCAGGCGTTGCACCCGCGGATACAGGTCGACCACCCGCACCTTCGGGCGCGTGGGATCGCCGTGCCGGTCGAGCAGCCCGGGAGCGGATCACTGCTGTTCGAGGGCCCGGCGTTCACCGGCTCGGTGGCCGGCGCACCTCGCTGTGGACCTGCGCCGCTGCCGGGCCAGCACAGCCGCGAGATATGCCGTGAACTGCTGGGTCTCGACGACGCGGCGATCGCGGCGCTGGTGAGCGAGGGCGCACTCGACGTCGAGTGACGATGACACTGCAACGGCCCCGAGATCGGGCGCCGCGCATCGGCGCGCGCTAGACATCGGGCATGCGAACGATTGTGGTGACCGGTTCGGCGTCAGGCATGGGTGCGGCGACCAAGGCGCGGCTCGTCGCCGCGGGCGACCGCGTCATCGGGGTCGACATCCGCGACGCCGACATCGTGGCCGACCTGGGTACCGCCGAAGGGCGAGCTTCGGCGATCGCCGCGGTCGCCGAGATGAGCGGCGGGGTCATCGACGGCTTGGTGACGTGGGCGGGGCTCCCCGGCCTCACGGAGCGGCCGGGCAGCCTGCTCGTGTCGGTGAACTACTTCGGCACCATCTCGCTGCTCGAAGGCCTGCGTCCGATGCTCGCCCGCGGCGATCGGTCGGCTGCGGTGGCCATAAGCTCGAACTCCACCACGTGCCAGCCCGGTGTGCCCATGGACGTCGTCGAGCTATGCCTGGCCGGCGACGAGGGCCCGGCTCGCGACGCGGCCGACGTGGCGTCGTCGCTTGCGACCTACCCCGCGACCAAGACGGCGATTGCGTGGTGGGTGCGCCGGCACGCGCCCACGGCCGACTGGGCGGGCCAGGGCATCACGTTGAACGCCGTGGCGCCCGGCGCGGTCGAGACGCCGTTGCTGCAGGCGAGTCGCCAGGATCCGGTCATCGGCGAGATGGTCGATGCGTTTCCGGTGCCGGTCGGTCGCAAGGCCACCGCGGACGAGCTCGCGGCGTTCGTGGTGTTCCTGCTCGGCCCCGACGCGCGGTTCTTCTGCGGTTCGGTGGTCTTCGTCGATGGCGGCACCGACGCGCAGTTCCGCGCCGATGCCTACCCGTCACCGATGTAGGCGCCTTCGGTCTGCCGGATCCGTCAGGAGTGCAGTGCGGCGTTGAGGCCGGTCCAACCTCCGGACCCTTCGCGGACGAGCGCTTCGATGGCGCCGTTGGTCGAGTTGCGGCGAAAGACGAGGTCGGAACGACCGGACAGCTCCCGCGCCTTGGCGGTGGTGCCGTCGGGGAGCCGCACGACCGACCCGGCGGTGAGATAGAGGCCGGCCTCGACGGTGCAGCGGTCGCCGAGCGAGATGCCGATGCCGGCATTGGCGCCGATGAGGCAACCGCTACCCACGCTGATGACCTCTTTGCCGCGACCTGACAACGTCCCCATGATCGACGCGCCGCCACCGACGTCGGAATCGTTGCCCACGATGACCCCGGCGGAGATGCGTCCTTCGACCATTGCTGCGCCGAGCGTGCCGGCGTTGAAGTTGCAGAACCCTTCGTGCATGACCACGGTGCCCTCGGCCAAGTGCGCGCCGAGGCGCACGCGGCTCGCGTCGGCGATCCGCACGCCGCTCGGGATGACGTAGTCGACCATGCGCGGGAACTTGTCGACCGCGTGGACGACGGGGCGCATGCCGGAGAGCTCGAGCTCGACCGCGCGCGCCGCGTAGTCGTCGGGTTCGAACGGACCGTGACTGGTCCACACGTTGTTCACGAGCTTGCCGAACAGGCCGCCGAGGCTGACCCCGTGAGGTCGGACCTGACGCTGCGACAGCAGGTGCAGTCGGAAGAACGCATCGCTCGTGTCGACGATCGGGTCGGTGAGGTCCTCGAGGAACACCGCGACCACCCGGCGGGTGCCGCCGGGCCGCGGCGCCGCGCACAACCGCTGCAGCAGTGACCAGCCCCACAGGTTGGGATGGGGGATGTCGGTGCAGGCCTCGGCCGGGCTGAGCATGGTGATCGCCTGGGCCAGAGCGGCTTCGTCGAGCGCGATGGTGGTGGTGCCCGAGCGGTAGCCCGTGACCGCCGCGAGCACGGCGCCCGGCAGGAAGTTGGCGCCCGCGTTCACGCGGGGGAAGTAGGTGTCGAGCGTTGCGCCCGAGGGGCCCACGGTGGCGATGCCGAGCCCGTAGGCGGCGGGCCGTCGGTACGACTCGAGTGAGCGTTCGATCGCGTCTCGGGCGGTGTTGAGCTCTTCCTGGGTGCGCCATGCTTCAGCCATGGGTGCACATGCTAGGACGAGATCATCCCGCGGTAACGTGCCGGCTCGGCTGCGACATCTCGACAGGCCGTGTGGTCGGGGGACGAATGGGAAACGACACCAGTGACGGCACCGCGGTGTTCGATGCGAAGAACCTGCTCGGTGGCATCGGGCTCGTGCGTGACCCGCACCCGAAGCTTCGCGAGCTGCGCGAGGAGTGTCCGGTGCACGCCGGGTCGGTGTCGGGGATCTTCGGCGTCGTCGGCTCCGACAACTATCTGACCCCCGACGAGCAGCAGGTCTCGGTGTTCGCATACGACGATGTCGACCGTGGGTTTCGCGATGCCGAGGCGTTGTCGAACTCGTACTACGTGCCCTCGCTCCGAGACGTGATCGGCCGCACCATCCTCGAGATGGATCCGCCCGAACACCAGCGTTATCGCGCGCTGCTGCAAGGGGCGTTCACCAAAGCCGAGATGGTCCGGTGGGAGATCGACTTCGTGCGCGACATCGTGACCCGTCAGATCGATCAGCTCGCGCCACTCGGCAAAGGCGATCTTGCGGCCGACTTCGCCTTCCACTACCCGATCACGGTCATCGCCGTTGCGGTCGGCCTGCCCGTCGATCACATCCCGACGTTCTACGAGCAGTCGGCCAAGCTCACGAACGTGGCCATCGCGGTACCCGAGCGCATGGCGGCGCGCGAAGCGTTGTCGGAAGTGATCGAGGCCACCATCGCCGAACGCCGCAAGGAGCCGAAGGACGATCTCGTCA
>JBKJKR010000445.1:0-4206 GCA_046597135.1 Acidimicrobiales bacterium
ACGTGTTCGATCGGGTTGTAGTCGTGGGCCAGTGCGAACTCTTCGCGAAGGATGTTGTACAAGTTCGCCATCGACGAGATCACCACGAAGATCAACATCCTTCGCGAAGAGTTCGCACTGGCCCACGACTACAACCCGATCGAACACGTGGCCGCCCGGCTGAAGAGCCCCGCGAGCATCGTCGACAAGGCACACCGGCGTTCGTGCGAGCTCACCTTCGACGCCGTGCGAGAGTCCATTCACGACATCGCCGGCGTGCGCGTCACCTGCAGCTTCGTCACCGACGTGTACACGCTCTTCGAGATGTTCAGTTCACAGGATGACGTCACGATCATCGAGGTCGAGGACTACATCGCCGCGCCGAAACCGAACGGCTACCAAAGCCTCCACGCGACGGTCCAGGTACCGGTGTTCCTGTCGAGCGGCGCCGAACACGTGCTCGTCGAGATGCAGTTCCGCACCGTGGCCATGGACTTCTGGGCGAGCCTCGAGCACAAGATCTACTACAAGTACAACCGCTCGATTCCCGCCGCGTTGCTGGGCGAGCTCAAAGAGGCGGCCGATACCGCAGCACGGCTCGACGAGCGCATGCAACGTCTCCACCGCGAGGTGCTCACCCTGAAGGAGGGAGCTTCGCATCATGCACACCAGGGTCTACGTCGATGACCGCGGCGTCACGCGCTTCGCACCGTTCGAACCGGCGGCGCTGAAGGGTCCCGGCGCAATCATGCCAACCACCACGTTGTTCGATTCCCGGCCACCGGGTGCGGTGCAGGAATGGCACAACGCGCTCGTACCCATGCTGGTGATCACATTGCGCGGCCGCATGCAGGTCGAGATCGAGGGTGGCCAGACCCAAGAGTTCGGCCCGGGCGACGTACGCCTCGCCGAGGACACCATCGGCACCGGACACCGGACGCGCGTGCTCGGCGACGAACCCTGGCACTTCGCCGTGCTCATGCTCGAGCCACCACCCGCCGGCGCCTGAACCACAACCATCCACCCGATCGGGCGGCATGCGTCGCCGGCTCGACATCGCGGTGGACTGCGGCGTCACCCTCGGCTTCCGGCCCGATGGCAGGTGTTCGCACCGCTGGCCATGCGCAAGTTCAACGCCGAGCGCTGACCCGTTCACGATCCAGGCGAGCCAATGGCGTCCATGGCGTCCACGACACGTCGCGCGACGATGCCGAGTTGGTGCTGTTGCGCCTTCGTGAGTGAATCGAAGACCAGCGTGCGTACCGCATCGACATGGCCCGGCGCGGATGCAACCAGCTTCGACATGCCTTTCGGCGTGAGCGTGGCGAGTGTGCACCGAGCGTCGTCCGGATCGGTCGACCGGCGCACCCAACCCTTGGCTTCGAGGCGAGCCGCCACCTGTGAGAGGCGGGGCAGGGTCCCTTCGGTGCTTGCCGCGAGCGCGGTCATGCGCAGGGTTCGGTCCGTCGCCTCGGAGAGGACGGCCAGCACCTGGTACTCGAAGTGGCTCATACCTGCATCACGCCGGAGCTGCTGGTCGAGCTGCGCCGGCAACCGGATGAAAGTGGCTCACGGCCGCAGTCGTCGACGCCTCGCCCGAGGAGCGCACACGGCGGTTGACCGATTGGGAGCGCGCTCCCAGCGCACGCGTCGCGCACCCGGCCGAGGATCACCTCATCCCGCTGATGGTCGCGGTCGGCGCGGCCGAACACGAACCCGGCATCCGCAGCTACCACGAGGACCGCCTCATGGGTGCGGTCAGCTCGTCGAGTTATCGGTTCGGTTCGTAGCCCCGCAGCCACGAACGATCGAGCTTCGCCACGGACTCGCAGCCGAGCAGCTTCATCTCGGTTCGCACCTCGTCGCGCAGCAGCGTGAGCACGTCACCGACGCCTTGCTCTCCTCCGGCGGCGAGGCCGTACACGTACGCACGGCCGATCATCACGGCGCGCGCTCCGAGCGCGACGGCTTTGATCACATCGCTACCCCGACGCACGCCACTGTCGAGGAGCACCTCGGCCTGTGCGCCCACCGCGGCGACCACCTCGGGCAGCACGCTCAATGTGGCGGGCGCGCTGTCGAGCTGGCGGCCTCCGTGGTTCGACACCACGACACCATCCGCACCGAGATCGACCGCGCGTCGCGCGTCGTCGGCGGTCAGCACGCCCTTCACGACCAGCGGACCGCGCCACGCGTTGCGGATCCACACGATGTCGTCCCAAGTGGGTGGCTCCGCGAACATGCCCATCGACGCGTCGGTGGCCGACATCGGCGCACCACCCGGGCCCAAGGCGGCAGCGTTGGCGATGTCGACCGAGAAGCCATCGCGCACGAAGTTCCACAACCACCGCGGGCGCACCGCGACATGAGGCGCGAACTGCACGATGTTGCGCGCATTGACATACGGGCCCGATGTCATGCCGTTGCGCACGTCGCGCTCGCGCACACCGGGGACGATGGTGTCGACCGTGACCACCAGCGCGCCGTAGCCGGCAGAGGCCGCGCGCTCGACCAGCCGCTCGGCGCCGGCCCGGCCACCGAGGAAGTACAGCTGGAACCATCGCGGGCCGGGCGCGTGAGTGGCGACATGTTCGATCGACATGCCCGACGCGCTGCTCAGCGTGAAGATCGTGCCCGCCTGTTGCGCCGCGCGCGCCGCACCCGCCTCGCCGTGGGGGTGCACTGCGCGCAGACCACCGCACGGGCTGAGCAGCAGCGGCATCGTCACCGACGTGCCCAGCACCGTCGTCGACAGGTCGGGATCCGTGGCCAGGGCGGCCATGCGCGGGTTGAAGAACACGTCGTCGAATGCCACACGGTTCGCGCGCATGGTCAGCTCGGCGCGCGCACCACTGTCGACGTAGTCGAACACCATGCGTGGCACGCGGCGGCGCGCTACCGCACGCACGTCCTCGATGCTCGCGATTCGTCTCGCCATCTCGTCCCCCGGTCGTATGCGGCGCCAGGGTACGCGTCGGCGCGCTCGGGTTCGTGCCGGCCGTGTCTACGGGCGGTGGCATGATTCCTCCCACCAACGCCCAGGGGAGGCCGACGTGACACCAGTGTCCGCGATCCGATTCGACATGCGGCTCGCGCCGTTCTCCACCGTCACCGAAGCCGCGATGCACCGTGAGGCCATCGCGATGACCAAGTGGGCCGATGCCAACGGGTTCGGCTTCGCCACGGTGTCGGAACATCACGGCGTGGACTTCACGTCCGCGCCGCTGACCCTCGCCGGGCTCATGCTGGGCGCCACCGAGCACATGCGGGTCGGCCTCAGCGCGATGTTGCTCCCGCTGCACGACCCGGTGCGCATCGCCGAGCAGGTGGCCACGCTCGACTTGGCGAGCGGCGGTCGGTTCTCCTTCACCGCCGCGCTCGGCTACAAGCTCGAGGAGTTCGCGATGGCCGGCGTCGACCGGACCAAGCGCGGCGCCATCTTCGAGGAGTACGTCGGCGTGCTACGCCAAGCGTGGACCGGCCGGCCGTTCGAGTGGCGCGGCCGCACCATCGTCGTGACCCCCACCCCACAGACACCGGTCGAGCAGCTGCTGAACATCGGTGGATCTGTGCCGCGCTCGGCAGTGCGCGCCGCGCGGCTGGGGCTGGGGTTCACCTCGATGTCGATCGACCAGACGCTCGGCGACATCTATCGCGCCGAGTGCGAGAAGGTCGGGTTCCGTGGCGGCGTGTTCCGCTACCCCACCGGCCCGTCCTTCGTGCACGTGGCCGAGGACCCCGACGCGGCATGGGCCGCGCTCGGGCCGTACGCCGTGTACGACGCGCAGAGCTACAAGACCTGGCAGACGGGCGACCACGACAACGTCGTCGCGGTCGGCGGCCAGTCCATCGACGACCTGAAGGCGTCGGGCATGTGGCAGGTGCTCACGCCCGACGAATGCGTCGCGCTCGCTCGCCGCACCGGTGCGGTGTCCCTGCACCCGCTCATGGGTGGCATCCCCTTCGACCTCGGGTGGGAGAGCCTGCACCTCTACAACGACCAGGTGAAGCCGCGTCTCTGACGCACCGGCTTCGCGAGGCGTGACGCTTCACCGCCACCCGGTCAGTAGTGGATCGCGCCGAGCATGCCGCCCGCCGCCGCGACGGAGTCGCCGGTGATGGCCACCGAACGCGGGGATGCGAGGAAGGCCACCACGTCGGCCACCTCCTCGGCGGTGATGAGCCGGCCCAGAGCGCTGCGGGATGCGCGGGGAGGCTGAGTTTCAA
>JBKJKR010000535.1:0-5850 GCA_046597135.1 Acidimicrobiales bacterium
CCAAGGCGTGCCGATGCTGCTGGCCGGTGACGAGATGGGCCGAACTCAGCAGGGCAACAACAACGCCTACTGCCAGGACAACGCCATCTCCTGGATCGACTGGGTGGGCGCCGACACCGAGCTGCTCGACTTCTGCCGTCGCCTCACCTCGTTGCGCCGGGCCCACCCGGTGTTCCGCAGCCGGCGCTTCTTCGAGGGCCGCCCGGTGAACGGCGGCAACGGACACCACGACATCGCGTGGCACACCCCGGCCGGCGAGACCATGACCGAGCACGACTGGCACGTGTCCTACGCCCGTTCGCTCACCGTCTTCCTGAACGGGCAGGGCATCACCTCCCTCGGCCCTCGCGGCGAACGGGTCGTCGACGACGATTTCGTGCTGCTGTTCAACGCCCACGCCGCGCCCATGGACTTCGTGCTGCCCGAGCACCTGCGGTCGCCGGGGTGGCATTGCGTGCTCGACACCGCGGCGCCCGAGGTCTTCGCGGCGTCGGTGAAGCCCGAGGACGCGATACCGGTGGAAGGCTTCGCCGTCGTCGTGCTGCAACGACTTCACTCCAACTGACCCCCGAGGAACACCGTGCGCGTCCTCTTCGCCACCGCCGAGCTTTCGCCGATTGCACGGGTGGGTGGTCTTGCCGAGGCGTCGGCCGGGCTCGTGCGTGCGTTGCGTCATGCCGGCATCGAGGTCGAGGTGCTCGTGCCCGACTACGGCAACATCGCGCTCGACGACGAACACGACGAGGTCCTGGCCCTCGATGCCGGTTTCGGCAACGCCCGGCTCCGCCACGGTGAGGTCGCGGGCTTCGGCCGGGTGACGCTCGTCGATGCGGCCATCCTGGCGCGACCGCATCCCTATCTCGAGCCCGAGACCGGACAGGGGTGGGCCGACAACGATCGTCGGTTCTTCACGTTCGCCAACGCGATCGCGAAGCGCATCGAGCAGACCTGGCCCGATCTGGTGCATCTCAACGATTGGCACACCGCAGCGATGCTCGGCATGGCGCCGCATCGTCCGCCCACCGTTTTCACCATCCACACGATCGGCTATCAGGGCGTCACCGATGCGTCGTGGTTCACGAAGCTGCCCGTCGAGACGCAGGCCTTCGAGTGGTACGGCGGGGTCAACCCGCTCGCCGGCGCGATCCGGCTCGCCGATCTCGTCATCGCGGTCAGCCCCACGTACGCGCGCGAGATCGTCACGCCATCGGGCGGCATGGGGCTCGACCGACTGCTCGCCGCCCGTGGTGACCGACTCGTCGGCATCCGCAACGGCATCGACACCGCGGTGTGGGATCCGGCAAGCGATCCCTTCGTTGCCGAACACTTCGACGCGTCGGCCCCGGACGGCAAGCTCGCGTGCCGTGCCGCGTTCCTCGACGAGCTCGGTTGGCCTGACGACACCGAGCCGCTCGTGGGCATGGTCACCCGCCTCACCGAGCAGAAGGGCATCGACCTCGTGCTCGATGCGCTGCGGTTCCTCCCCACGCTGCCGGCCAGGCTGGCGGTGCTGGGCGCCGGCGATCGCGCCACCGCAGACGCGCTTCGCGCGGCCGCCGCGGCCATGCCCGACCGGCTTGCGTTCGTCGAGGGCTACGACAACGCGCTCGGCCACCGCATCTTCGCCGGATCCGATCTGTTCCTCATGCCCAGCCGCTTCGAACCGTGCGGTCTCGCGCAGATGCAGGCCATGGCCTACGGCTCCCTACCGATCGTCACCGATGTCGGCGGGCTGCACGACACCGTCACCGACGACGACCGCGCACGCGGCGCCGGCACCGGGTTCGTCTCGCACACGGTCGACCCGAGCGGCCTGACCGACGCTCTGCACCGCGCGGTACGGGCCGTGCGCCAGCCGAGCCGCCGCAAGGCCATCGCCCGCCGCGGCATGCAGACCGACTGGAGCTGGACCGCCCCCGCGGCCGCCCACATCGCGCAGTACGAGGAGCTGCTCCAACCCTGACCGCTATCGCCGAGATCAGCTCTGGCAGCGGGCCACGACGTTCTCGCCGAAGCGCATGATGGCGTCGCGCTTGCGGGACAACGTGGTCTTGTTCTGCACCTCGGCCACGTTCTCGCTGAAGCCGTCCTTCTCCATGTTCATCCACGGCACGCACATGAGCCCGGTGACTCCCTTGGCCTCCCACTTGGCGCACAGCTCAGGGGTGGGCTCGGCGTAGAGCGCGATGATGATCTCGAACGGATCGTTCTCGCGTCCCTCGGCCTTGAGCATGTCCTTGAGCCGGCCGATGTAGTGGTCGGCTTCGTCGTCGGGATACGCGTTGCCCACCCAACCGTCGCACAGGCGTGCGGCGCGGCGGAGCGCCGGGTCGGTGTGGCCACCGTTCCAGATCGGCACCTGCTTGGCCGGGTGCGGCTCGATCATCAGCGGACCGAAGTCGATCTGGGTGCCGTGGTACTCCACCCATCCGCCCGACCACAGCGCGCGCAGCGCCGGAATCATGTCGTCGAGGATCTTGCCGCGCTTGTGGTAGTCGATGTTCTGGAGGTCGAACTCCTCCTTCATCCAGCCGGCCGCGAGCCCGAGATGCACCCGATCGCCGGACAAGGCGGCCGCGGTGCCGACGGCCTTGGCCACAGTGAGCACGTTGCGAGCCGGTGCGACGTAGATGTTGGTGCCGAAGTGGATGCGCTCGGTGACTGCAGCCATTGCGCCGATGGTGACCCACACGTCGGGCCACGGGGTCTCGGCCTCCCAGATCGGCCGGCCATCGGGGTAGGGCGAGTAGGGATAGGGCTTTTGCAGCACCTTCGGGAAGATCTGGTGATCGGACATCAACAGCCCGTGCACGCCTGCCTCTTCGCACCACTCCGCCAGCTGTGTGTACTGCGAGATGTCGGTGAACGCAGTAGACGCCCAGAACTTCATCGTGCGACCCCCTCGTGACGGTCCCGAACGGTAGCGCACCGACCGCGGATGCACGACCGCCAGCTGCGTACGATCGGGCCATGTCCGACGACTTCCGCCACCTCGATGCCACCGCCCAGGCTGAGCTCGTGCGCACCGGTGCCGCCTCCGCGCTCGAGCTCGTCGATGCCGCGATCGCCCGCATCGAACGCGAGAACCCCGCCATCAATGCCGTGATCACGCCGTTGTTCGACAAGGCGCGCACTGCGGCTCGACGCGTGCTCGACGACGTCGGGCGCGATGCCCCGTTCGTCGGCGTCCCGTTCCTCCTGAAGGACGCGGTCTGCCATTCCGCAGGCGACCCGTTCCACGCAGGGATGCGCGTGCTCAAGAACGCGGGCTACATCGCGCCCGACGACACCTGGCTCGCCGCGCGCTTTCGCGCCGCGGGTCTGCTCACCGTCGGCAAGTCGAACACGCCGGAGTACGCGACCAGCGCCACGACCGAACCGCTTGCGTACGGTGCCACGCACAACCCGTGGGACCTCACCCGCTCACCGGGCGGCTCGAGCGGGGGCTCTGCGGCGGCGGTGGCCGCCGGCTTCGTACCGGTCGCGCACGCCAACGACATGGGAGGGTCCATCCGCATCCCCGCTGCGTTCTGCGGGCTCGTCGGTCTCAAGCCGTCGCGTGGTCGCACCACGATCGGGCCGCACTGGGGCGAGTACTGGGCCACCCTCACCCACGAGCACGTGGTGAGTCGCACGGTACGCGACACCGCTCGCATGCTCGACGCGGTGAGTGGCCCCGGCATCGGCGACCCGTACACCGCGCCGGCGCCGCTGCGCCCGTACGTGCTCGAGGTGGGCGCGCCGGTCGCCCCGCTGCGCATCGGCATGCGCGTGCACCGTCCCGATACCGGGGCCAAGGCCCACCCCGACTGCGTCACCGCGGTCGAACGCACCGCGGCACTGCTCGCCGAGCTCGGCCACACCGTCGAGCTCGACCCGTTGCCCGAGCTCGACGGGCGCGAAGGCGGCACCGGTCTCGGCGTGGTCATCGCAGCGTGGCTCGCCCACGAGATCGATCTGTGGGCCGAGCGCATCGGCCGCAGCATCGAGCCCGAGGACCTCGAACCGATGAACGGCATGATGCTCGAGCGCGGACGCTCCCTCGGCGCGCGCGAGTACGTCGCGGCGGTGCACTCGATGCAGCTGTACGGACGACGCGTTGCGCACTGGACGCAGCGCTTCGACGTGCTGCTGCTCCCCACGGCCACCGCGCCCCCGCCGCCGCTCGGGGTCAACAGCCCCGTCCCCGACACGTCGCACCCCGAGTTCGACCCCGCCGCGCCCGCCGCGTTCACCGTGCCGTTCGACATCACCGGAGAACCCGCGATCTCGCTGCCACTGCACTGGTCGCCCCGAGGTTTGCCGATCGGCGTGCAGCTCGTGGCGCCGTACGGCCGCGACGACATCCTCGTCCGCCTGGCGGCGTCGCTCGAGACCGCCGCCCCCTGGGCCGATCGCTTCCCGCCGGCGGTCTGAGCTTGTTGGGTGATCGCGCCGCTCCGCCCGGCAATTTCACCCAACAAGCCGCGAGCGACGAACGCCCTCCCGTCACCGCTAGGAGATGGTCTGGCCTTTGGCGATGGCGACGACACCGGCCGGCGACACGGTGAACCGCTCGGCGTCGGCCACCGGGTCGACGCCGATGCGCGCCCCCCTGGGTACCACAACGTGCTTGTCGATGATGGCGTTGCGGATGACCGCGCCCGCCTCGACGACCACGTCGTCGAGCAGGATCGCGCCGTCGAGCACCGCGCCCGCTTCGACGCGGACACCGGGCGAGAGCACCGACCGATGCACGGTGGCGCCCGACACGATGGAGCCGGCGCAGATGAGCGAGTCGTAGACCTCGCCCGCGCCGTGCGTGCCGTCGTAGACGAGCTTCGCCGGCGGCAACGTGCGCTGCAGCGTGTACACCGGCCACTTGTCGTTGTAGAGGTTGAACACCGGCAGCGGCGCGACAAGATCCATCCGCGCCTCGTAGTAGGAGTCGAGCGTGCCCACGTCGCGCCAGTAGTGCCGATCGCGTGCCGTCTCGCCGGGGACCTCGTTGGTGGTGAAGTCGTACACGTGCGCCTCGCCGGCATCGACGAGCATGGGGATGAGGTTGCCGCCCAGGTCGTGCGCCGAGGTCTCGTCGAGGGCGTCCTCGTTGACGATGTCGCGGAGGGTCTTGGTGTCGAAGACGTAGTTGCCCATGGAAGCGAGCACCTGGTCGGGCGCGTCGGCGAGCCCCGTGGGGTTGGTGGGCTTTTCGAGGAAACGGTCGATCTTGGTGCTCGAGCCGATCTCGATGACGCCGAACTGCGAGGCCTGTTCGATGGGCACGCGGATCGCGGCCACGGTGACGCCGGCGCCCGACGCGATGTGGTGGTCGAGCATCTGGCGCGGGTCCATGCGGTACACGTGGTCGGACCCGAAGACGAAGATGTAACTCGGCTCTTCATCGTCGATGAGGTTGAGGTTCTGGTAGATCGCGTCGGCCGAACCGAGGAACCACCGGCGACCGCGACGCATCTGCGCCGGCACCGACGTGACGTACTCACCGAGGAACGTGGCCATGCGCCAGGTGCGCGAGATGTGCACGTCGAGGCTGTGGCTCTTGTACTGCGTCAGCACCACCATGCGGCGGTACCCGCCGTTCGCGAGGTTCGAGAGTGCGAAGTCGATCAGGCGATAGTGGCCGCCGAACGGCACGGCCGGCTTGGCCCGATCAAGGGTGAGCGGCGACAGGCGCTTGCCTTCGCCACCGGCCAGGACCATCGACAGAACTCGGGGACGCTCGGAGCGGTATTCCACTCCCCCATCCTGACGCACTTCGCCGTGAGACGGCGGCGACTACGGAGCATTCGCGTGGGTTCTTCACGTGTTCATCCCGACGTCGCCCGCCGGGGCCCGATTCTGGGCCCCGGC
>JBKJKR010000554.1:0-3478 GCA_046597135.1 Acidimicrobiales bacterium
CCGGGGACGGCTTCGTCGGCTTCAACACGAACACCGCGCAGATGTTCCAGAGCTTCCTGCTCATGATCGAACGACCCGATCTCCTCGATGACGCGGACCTCGCCACGTTCGGCGGCCGGGCGCGACGGCCCGAGTGGCCGGGGATCATCGCCTCATGGATGCGCGAGCACACGGTCGATGAGATCGTCGAGCTCGCGAGCTCGCTGCGCATCCCGGTGGCGCCGGTGCTCGACGGGTCGAACATCCTGCAGAACGAACACCTTGCGGCCCGGCGCGCCTTCGTCGAGCACCCGGGTGGGTTCATGCAACCTCGTCCGCCCTACGTGGTCGATCACGCGCCGCCGTTCGTGCCACGACCCGCTCCCGCGCTCGACGAGGCGCGTGGTCGCATCGCGCCGCGCCCCACTCCCGTGGCCGCGCAGCCGGGCTCAGATCCGTCGCTCCGCCCTTTGCACGGGCTGCGCGTGCTCGACATGACGTCGTGGTGGGCGGGGCCATCATCGACGCACTTCCTCGCGCTCATGGGGGCCGAGGTGATCCACGTCGAGAGCACCACGCACCCCGACGGCATGCGCATGACGGGCTACATGTACGGACACGAGAACTGGTGGGAATGGGGCCACATGTTCGCGGCCGCCAACACCGACAAGCTCGGCATCACGCTCGACGTGTCGAAGCCCCGAGGACGCGCGCTCTGCGTCGAGCTCATGCAGTGGGCCGACGTCGTCGCCGAGAACTTCGCACCTCGTGTCATGGAGAACTGGGGCTTCGACGAGGCCACGGTTCGTGCGATCAACCCGAACGTCGTCTACGCGCGCATGCCGGCGTTCGGGCTCAGCGGGCCGTGGCGAGAGCGGGTCGGTTTTGCCCAGACCATGGAGCAGATGACCATGGCGTCGATCACCGGCTACGCCGAGGATCCGCCGCTCATCCCACGCGGCCCGTGCGACCCCAACGCCGGCATGCACGGCGCGTTCGCGATGCTCGTCGCGCTCGCGAAGCGAGAGCGCACGGGCCACGGTGTGTTCGTCGAGTCGACCATGATCGAGGCGGCGTTGAACGTATGCCCGCAACCCGTGCTCGAGTTCACCGCGTACGGTCGCGTGATGACACGCATGGGCAACCGTTCGCCCTATGCCGCTCCGCAGGGCGTCTACGCCGGCGACGGCTTCGAGGAGTGGCTCGCGCTCAGCATCGAGACCGACGCGCAGTGGGAGGCCTTCGTCGCCTATCTGGGCGCGCCCGCGTGGGCAGCCGACCCGGCCCTCGCGACCCATGCCGGTCGTGCTGCGGCGCACGGCCACCTCGACGCCGAGCTCGCACAGTGGGCTGCGACGCGCAACGTCGCGGCCACGGCCGACGAGCTTGTCGGGTGCGGCGTGCCTGCGGCCCACTGCACCGACCCGAGAATCGTCAGCGCGCATCCGCAGATGCAGGCGCGCGGGTTCTACGAACCCGTCGTGCATCCCGAGCTCGGCACGTACCCCGCGGGTGGGCTGCCGTATCGGTTCGCGAGCGTCGACGTGTGGCAGCACACCGCGTCGCCCACGCTCGGGCAGCACAACGCCGACGTGCTCACACGCATCCTCGGCGTGAGTGCCGATGACCTGGCCGAGCTCGAACCATCGGGGATCATCGGCACTCGCCCGCGAGGCACGTGAGCACCAAGGGTTGCCTCGTTCAGGTGTAGGTGTAGGTGTAGGTGTAGGTGTAGGTGGTACCGGCCGTCACCGGTCGGGGTTCAGCGACCCGGAAACCCATAAAGGCGGGCGGCGTTGTCGTAGGTGATGGCCCGCCGGGTGGCGTCGGGTATCGACGCGAACTGCTTGTCGATGACCGCCCGTGAGTCGGGCCACACGCCGTCACCGTGGGGGAAGTCGTTGCCCCACATGAGCGTGTGCACCCCGATGCGGTCGGCCAGGAGCAGGCCGGCCTCGTCGACCTGGAACGTGGCCGCCATCTGACGTTGCCAATACCCCGACGGCGGCATCGTGAGCTCGAGGTGCGTGAACCGTTGGGACCATTGATCGTCCATGCGCTCGAGCACGTACGGCAGCCAGCCGATGCCGGACTCGCCGATGACGACGCGCAGGTTCTCGTACTTGTGCAGGACACCGCCGAAGATCAGCTCGGCGACGCGCTCGACCATGCGCAACTGAAAGACGGTGAGCCAGCCGCCCACCCACGCAGCCCGCTCGCGGTCGGTGGTGGCGTGGCGGGGGTCGATGGGTGGGCCGATGGTGTGGAGGTGCACGATGGCGCCGCACTCGTCGGCCGCCTCCCAGATGGGTGTGAACTCCTGTCGCCACAACGGCAACAGGTCGTAGGTCATCGCCACCTCGACGGCGCGCAGCCCACTCGCGGCGCATCGGCGGATCTCGTCGGCGGCGGCCGCCGGGTTCTTGCTGGGGAGGCACGCGACGCCCACGAGACGTGTGGGGTCGTACGCGCAGAACTCCGCGAGCCACGCGTTGTAGCTCTGCATCACCGCGGCGGACACGTCCTGATCGTCGATGGCGTTGGCCACGCCGAGGACGCCGTAGAGCACCTCGCCGACGATGCCGTCGCGATCCTGCGCAGCGATGCGCAACGCAGGGTCGCTGGGGTGGAACACACCGTTCGCGCAGTCGTCCCAGAAGCCGCTCTCGTTCATGCGGTCGAGGCGGGTCGACTGGCCGCGCACGTACGCCTGGCCGGAGTTGCCGCTGCCGCCGACGAACGCGAGCTGACCACCGTTCTCGTCGACCCAGTACTGCCCGCCATCGCGTTCGACCACCCGCGGCATTCGCGCTCGAATGCTCGGCGGCGCGAACCGCTCGAACAGGTCGTGGGGGAGCAGCGGCAGGTCGATGTGCCCGTCGGCCGAGATGACCGACCCGTCGCGGTGATCCATGGTTCCCCCCTGGCGCCGCGCGTCCCGGTCGCCGGCGCGGGCGAACGCTACCGCGCGCTCGTCGCCGGCTCGCGCGACAATGCGCGCCATGGCTCCGAAGACGTTGGTGATCGGCGGAACGGGGCCGACCGGGCCGTACGTGGTGCGAGGGCTGCTCGAGCGCGGGCACGACGTCGTGATCTGCCACACGGGCCGGCACGAGGTGGCCGACATCGCGGCGGAGGTCGAGCACATCCACACCGACCCCTTCGACCGGGCCGCGCTCGAGCAGGCGTTCGACGGTCGGACGTTCGGTGTCGCGATCGCCGCGTACGGACGACTGCGCAGCGTCGCCGAAGTGCTCGTCGGGCGATGCGAGCGGCTCATCAGCGTCGGCGGCATGCCTGCATATCGCGGTTACATGGACGCCGATCGGTTCACGCCACCCGGGCTCCCGATACCGACGCGCGAGGACGGCCCGCGCAGCACCGAGGACGACGATCCGAAGAGCTACCGGGTCGTGCGCACCGAGGACGCGGTGTACGCGCTGCATCCGCACGCGACGCACTTCCGCTATCCGTACGTGTACGGACCGCGACAGCTCAC
>JBKJKR010000604.1:0-4168 GCA_046597135.1 Acidimicrobiales bacterium
GCTGAACGGCGTCAACGCGCACATGGGCACGCTCGAGTACAACGCCGCGAAGGAAGCCCTGCGCGCCGCCACCCGCACTGCGGCGCGCGAGTGGGCCGCCACTGGCGTGGTCTGCAACGTGATCTGCCCGGCCGCGAAGTCGGCGTCGTTCCGCCAGGTCATGGCCGAGCACCCCGAGCTCGTGGCATCCGCCGACGCGGCGAACCCCATGGGACGCATCGGCGATTCGTACGATGACATCTCGCCCGTCGCCTTGTTCCTCGCGAGCGAAGACTGCCGTTACCTCACCGGCAACACGCTCTTCGTCGACGGAGGCAGCCACATCAACGGCTCTGCGTGGGCACCCGAACTGACCGACGAACCGTAGGAACAACGTCATGAGCGACGACGCGCATAGCACGATCACCGAGCACGACGGCATCATCACCGTCACCGCGCACCGACCCAAGAAGCTCAACGCGATCAGCCAGGAGATCACGGCCGCGTATTGGGAGGCCGCGAACGCCCTCGCCGATCGCGACGACCTGCGCTGCATGGTGATCACGGCCACGGGCAGCAAGTACTTCACCGCCGGCCTCGACCTGTCCGCCGCGGGCGGCAACCGACCCGGCAACCCCGAGACCCAGCACCAGCACCCAGGGTGGAACTTCCGGCGCAACTACCGCAGCCACCACCTCCTCTACGACGAGTTCGAAGCCATCGAGAAGCCGATCATCATGGCCGTCGACGGCATCTGCCTCGGCGCCGGCGTCGAGATGGCGGCGTCGTGCGACTTCCGCTTCTGCACGCCGCGCTCGGAGTTCCGGGTTCCCGAGGTGCAGCTCGGTGCGATCGCGGGAAGCGGAGGCACGAGTCGCCTCACGCGCCTGCTCGGACCGCACTGGGGGAAGTGGATGGCCATGGCCGCGATGCCGGTGGGCGCGGAGCAGGCCAAGACCATCGGCCTCGTGCACGACGTGTACCCCGAGGAGTCCTTCCTCGACGACGTCTACGCGTTCTGCCGTCACCTCATGACCATCCAGGCCGAAGCGCTCGGCCTCGCCAAGCTCACCGTCGACATGTACGCCGATGTGCAGGACCGCACTGTGCAACGCCACATCGATCGCCTCGCCGTGTGGAGCACGTTCGGCGAGTTCGAAAAGAGCATGAAGCGCTTCGGGCACAAGCCGGCCGGCGAGGACGCCGAGGCCTGAACACCGCCGCCCGACCGAGCGTGGTGTTCTTCCACGCGCATCCCGACGACGAGGCGATCTTCTCCGGCGGCACCATCGCGCGGCTCGCCGCGGCGGGCCATCGTGTGGTCGTCGTCATGGCCACCTCCGGTGGTCTCGGTCTCGAAGCCGCCGGCGACGAACTTCTCGCCACGGTGCGAGGGCGGGAGCTCGCCGAGGCGTGCCACATCCTCGGCGTCGCCGAGGTGGTGTTGCTCGACTATGCGGACTCCGGCCTCGACGAGGCGGCGTTTCCGCCGGCCGCGTTCGCGAACGCCGACGTCGACGAAGCCGCGCAGCAACTGGCCGACGTGCTCCAAGCCGAGCACGCGGTCGCTCTCGTGGTCTACGACGAAGGCGGCATCTACGGCCACCCCGATCACGTGCAAGTGCATCGGGTCGGCACTGCGGCCGCGCGGCTCGCGGGCATCGCGACCGTCTACGAGATGACCGTCGATCGGGAGTACCTGCACTTCGTCGACACACACCTCATCGACCATGCGCGCGAGGCGCTGCCGCACATCGAGCACATCGGCATGCCCACGGTGTTCATCACCTCGATGCTCGACGTGCGCGCGCACCTCGCACAAAAGCGCGCCGCCATCGCTGCGCATGCGAGCCAGGTGCACGACACCTCGTCGGTGATGCAGCTCCGCCCCGAATCGTTCAGCAGCGTCTACGGCTACGAATGGTACGTGCGCAACGGCCCGCCCGGCATCCTCGAGACCCTCGTCGATGAGTGGTGACCGCGTCAGGCGGCGCCGATGGCACAGGCGTGGCTACGCCCCGACAGCAGACAGCAGCGCGCTGCTCGGGGCGACGGCGCCGAACACGCCACCTTGCATCTTCACCATGTGCAGCGCGGCCAGGTAGTTGTTGTAGTCAGTGGCGCCGGTGCAGTCCTCGAGCAGCAGGCACTCGTAGCCGCGGTCGTTGGCGTCGCGCATGGTGGTGTGCACGCACACGTCGGTGGTGATGCCGGTGAAGATGATGTGGGTGATGCCGTTGGTGCGCAGGATCAGGTCGAGATCGGTGGCGTAGAACGAGCCCTTGCCCGGCTTGTCGATGATGACCTCACCCGGCAAGGGGTACACCTCTTCGACGATGTCCCAGCCGACCTCGCCGCGGATGAGCGTGCGTCCGCACGGCCCGTCGTCGCCGATGCCCGCGTTGATCTGCCGGGAGCGCCACAGCTTGTTGGGCGGGCAGTCCGACATGTCGGGTCGATGACCCTCGCGCGTGTGGATGATGAAGAACCCGCGTTCGCGCAGCGCCGCAAGCACGCGCTGCGTGGGCTCGAGGCCGGCCCGCGTGAGGGACAGGTCGTAGCCCATGGCGTCGACGTAGCCGCCCTTGCCGCAGAAGTCGGTCTGCCAGTCGATGTTGATCATGGCCGTGCGGGCCGGATCGATCACGCCGTCGTAGGGCCACGCGTATGGCTCCGCCGCGACATAGCCGTAGGTCGTGGTGGTGGTCATGAGATCACTGCCTCCTGGGGGAATGCCGCGAGCACGTTCGCACTCGGAGCGATGGCACCGAAGATGCCGAACGACATGGTGATGCTCGAGATCGCAGCGGCCGCCGTGAGCTCGTCGTAGGGACTGCACGCGTCGGTGACCGTGAGGCACTCGTAGCCCCTGTCGTTCAACGCCCGCAGCGTGGAGTGCACCGGGCCTTCGAGGCCGAGGCCGCACATCAGGATGCGTGATCGGCCCGCGGTGCGAAGCAGGCTCTCGAGTGGTCCGCCGTAGCAACCGTCGTGACCGCCTGCGTCGACCACGAGGTCGATCGACGCAGGTTCGGTCACGAGTTGCCAGTCATCGCTCCCGGCGACCGGGAGGCTGTTGCGCGACGCCTCGGTGCGACCGTGTCGTGTCCACACGATCAAGGCACCGGCATCGCGCAACGGATCGACGAGGGAGGCCACCACCCCGAGGGTCGTGTCGACCCCCAGGGTGCAGGCCGCCCAGTACTGCTGAGCACCGGCGACGACCACCGCCAACCGTGAAGGGGCGAGATCGCCGTCCCACGGCCACGAGTAGGGATTCGCTTCGATGGTGGTCATCGCCGGTCCTTGCTCATTTTGAGACGCCGTTCACTTCGGGATGTTGCCGATGACACCCTGGACGAACGTGGCCGCGAAGATCTTCTCGACCTCGTCGTAGGTGGGGACCTTGCCGGCGGCGATGACCTCTTTGCCGCCCTGATCGAGGACCGGGCCCTTGAACGGCGAGCCCGTGGTGGAGATGTCGGTCTTCGCCTTGGCGATGAGGTCCTTGGTGGCCTGATCGACGCCGGTGCCGAACTTGGATTCGACGAACGGGTTCGTGCCGTCCTTGTAACCGGTGCGGTAGTCGGCGTTGTACTTGGAGCCCGTGAACTTGCCGCTGGCCACCGTCTTCACGATGTCGACGTAGAACGGACCCCAGTTCCATTCGGAACCGGTGAGCCAGCCCTTCGGCGCGAGCGACGAGGCATCCGCGTGGTACCCGACGACCTTGACGCCCTTGGCCTCAGCCGTCTTGATGACGGTGGCCTGGCAGTCCTGGTGCTGGGTGATCACGTCGGCGCCCTGGCCGATGAGGCTGTTCGTCGCCTCGGCCTGCTTCGCCGGGTCGCACCAGCTCGAGGTGTTGACCGTGATCGTGGTGACCGCAGGGTTCACGGACTTCGCACCGAGCTCGAAGGCGTTGATGTTCGCCAGCGTCTGCGGGATCGGGAACGCGTACACGTAGCCGAGCTTGTTCGACTTGGTGGCCTTGCCGGCGGCGATGCCTGCGAGGTACACGGGTTCGTACACGGTGCCGAAGTAGGTGCCGAGGTTGGCCGGCGCCTTGCCACCGATGACGTTGCCCTGCTGCACGATCACCACGTCGGAGTGCGCGGCGGCGACCTTCTTGGCCGGATCGAGGTGGCCGTAGCTCGTGGCGAAGATCAACTTGGCGCCCTTCGACACC
>JBKJKR010000013.1:0-2952 GCA_046597135.1 Acidimicrobiales bacterium
GACGAACCCACCATGGGGCGCATCAGCGATGCGCTCGAGGTGAAGTACTTGGCCTACCGCGGCGACCGTGGGGCCATGCCCGAGAAGACGCAGGCCCATTACACGGGCCGGACGTTCTTCCGGCTCGTGCCCGACGAGCGCATCATCTCGTGGAACAACCAACGCATACCCATGAAGGGTGGGGCATGAGCGCCGACCATGTGCGCGTCGCGGACTCCGCAGGCATCCGCACCATTACGCTCGACCGGGCCGAGGCGAAGAACGCCCTGACGCTCGCGATGCGAATGCGCCTGTGCGAGCTGTTGTCCGAGGCCGAACAGGACCCCGCGACCCGTGCCGTGGTCATCGGCGCGGTCGACCCTGTGTTCAGCGCCGGCGTCGACTTCAAAGAGGTCGCCGCGACCGACTCGCCCAAACCGTGGAACGCGTTCGACGCGCAGTTCAACATCAACCCCGGCAAGGCGCTGCGCGCGATGACCACGCCGGTGGTCGTCGCGGTGAACGGTGCATGCGTCTCGGGTGGCCTCGAGATCGCGCTGTCGGCGTCGTTCGTCGTGGCTTCCGAACGGGCGCGCTTCGCCGACACGCACGCGCGTCTCGGTGTGGTGGCCACCTGGGGCCTGACCGCGTTGTTGCCGCGAGCGGTCGGGCTGCGCAAGGCGCGCGAGATGTCGATCACCGGCAACTTCGTCGCAGCCGACGAAGCGCTGCGCATCGGGCTCGTGAACCACGTCGTCGCGCACGAAGAGCTCGCGGCGTTCGCCCGATCCCTGGCCACCGACGTCGCGGCCACCGGCGCAGTGAGCGAGGTGATGCGCCTCTACGCGAAGGGCGACGGGTTGTCGCTCGCCGACGCACTCGCGCTCGAGGCCGAGCACACCTGCCGGCGCGGCGCGTTCGACGCGAAGGCGTTCGGCGAGGCCGGCAAGGTCACGTCCGCCCGGGGCTCGCAAGCAGCCAAGGAAAGCTGATCGACACCCGGCCTCCCTTCGGTCGCGGCACCGTCGCGATGCTGCTGGCGCCGCACGACCTACCGCCGGTGCAGGCCATCGACGAGATGCTCGACGACGCACGGCGTGTCGACGCCGCAGGGTTCGACGGGGTGCTGCTCAGCGAGCACCACGGCGGCCTCGCTGGGTACCTGCCGAACCCGCTGCAGTTCATCGGATGGGCGTTGGGCGAGACCGCCCGCGTGTGGGGCGCACCGTGCCCGTTGTTGTTGCCGTTGCGGCCGACCGGCATCGTCGCCGAGGAGGTGGCGTGGCTCGCGGTGCGGTTCCCCGGCCGCGTCGGTCTGGGCGTGGCGGTCGGCGCGTCGCCCGACGACTTCACGGTGGCCGGCGTGCCGTTCGCGGAACGTTCGGCGCGCTATCGGTCGGCGCTCGGTGACCTCGTCGGCGCACTCGCCGGGCGCGCGGTCGCGCCGCTCGCGAACGACCCCGCGATTCGGCGCTGCGACGAGCACCCGGTGCCCGCGGTGTGCGCGACCACCACCCCGTTCGGGGTGAAGGTGGCCGCTGCGGCCGGCGCGGGGATCATGCTCGACGGGCTGTCGCCGTTGACCCGGTCGACCGAGCTCGCCGACGCCTACCGCGCCGCCGGCGGGCGCGGTCCGGTGGTGCTCAGCCGCCGTGCGTGGTTGGGCGATCCGCCCACGGCGGCCGCGGCCGATGACGTGTCGCGCTACGCGGCGTTCACGTCACCGACCGACCACGCCCGCATGGCGAGCGACGACTCGATGCTCACCCACCACGACGCAACGGAGCTTGCCGCACTGCTGGCCGCGGCGCGCGAGGCGACCGGCGCGGACTGCCTCAGCCTTCGGTTGAACCTGCCCGGCACCGGCCCCACCGCGGTGCGCGAACAGATCGCCCGGTTCGGCACCGAGGTGCTGCCCCTGCTGCGCGGTTGATCGGCGGCCGTCAGGCCATCGCGCCGGTGCGTCGGTTGGTGATCGCGCGAACCGGCGCCCAGCCGAGGGCCGCGAGTCCGACCATGATCACGGTGAGCACGGCGTGGAAGCCGATGTCCTCCTGGTTCACGATGGCGTCGGTGATGAGCATCACGGCTCCTCCGACCGCCCAGGCGATCGCGACGAGTCGGAAGGGCACGCCGCGCGCCGCACAGATCGCGCCGCTGATGATCGGTCCGGCGAGGACGAGTGGGATGAAGATCGGGTCGATCCACGCAAGCGCCCCGATGGCGATGCCGGCGGCGACCGATGTTGCTCTGCTGTTCATGGTTGCTCCTGTCGTTCGTGGTTGCCACCGTCGCACCGACGGGTCGATGGCACATCGGTCGCCGAACGGATTGCGCTCGCCCGAAGGGATGAGCGGTCGGCGGCGTGTTCATCCCTACGGGCGAGGCGGGATCATCGAGGTCGGCACTAGGTTCGGCCGTCGTGGTGGGCGAACGTCGCGCGGGCGAGGTGGAAGCGGTCGACGTCGTCGTCGCGGTGGCGCTCGGGTTGTCGTGCCAAGCGGAGATCTGGTTGCCGGATTTCGTTGTCGGCACCGGGTCGGTGCACGGCACGCGATGGCTGTTGTCGGTCACGACCGCATGCATGACGGTGCCGTTGGTGTGGCGCCGCCGCAGACCTCTCGCATGCGTCCTCGTCGTCATGAGCGCGGCCGCGACGCAAGCTGCGCTGACCACCCCGACCGAGGGGCTTTCCGCCATCGGTGCGGTGGCGCTCGCGGTGTATTCGGTCGCGGCGAACGCGCACTGGCGCGCCGCGGTGGTCGGCGGTCTGATCTCGTTCGTGGCCCAATTGGTGGTCGCGTCGAAGGTGGGCGATCTCGGCTTCCTGATGCTCATATTCGGTGCCGCGTGGGCCGCCGGGCTGATCGTCCACCGTCGCTCGGGACAGGTCGTCTACCTGGCTCAGCGTGCGGGCGAGCTCGAGCACGAACGGGAGTTGGCCGCCGCACGCGGGGCCACGGAGGAACGACA
>JBKJKR010000043.1:0-7854 GCA_046597135.1 Acidimicrobiales bacterium
GGCGTCACGAGCCCGGTGCAGATCATGGATTCGAGCGGCGGCGTGCTGTCGGCCGCGCTCGCAGCCCGCAAGCCCGTGGCCACCATCGAATCGGGTGGTGCAGCAGGGGTCATGGCCGCCGGCTTCGTCGGGCGGCTCCTCGGCGAGCGCGACGTGTTGTCCTTCGACATGGGTGGCACCACCGCGAAGACCGCCGTCGTGCGCGGCGGCGATCCCACGCTCACCTTCGACTTCAAGGTCGGCGGCCACACGAGTGGCGGCGACAAGCGCAACGACGGGTTGCCGGTCAAGACGCCGGTGGTCGACCTGGCCGAGATCGGCGCGGGTGGCGGATCACTCGCCTGGGTCGACCGCGGCGGTGCGTTGCAGGTGGGCCCCCGCTCCGCGGGCGCCGTGCCCGGCCCGGCGTGCTACGGACGTGGCGGTACTCACCCCGCGGTCACCGACGCGAACCTGGTGCTCGGCTACCTCCGCGCGGGGGAGCTCAGCGACGGCGTGGTGCTGTCGCCCGAGCGCGCCGCCGCGGCCATCGACGAACACGTCGCCACACCCCTCGGCCTCACCACGGTCGAGGCGGCGCGGGCCATCCACGACATCGTCAACAACAACATGGTCGCCGCGCTGCGCATGGTCACCATCCAGCGCGGCATCGATCCACGCGACTTCGTGCTGGTCGGCTTCGGCGGCGCCGGGCCCATCCATCTCGTACGGCTCGCCGAGGCGTTCGGCATCGGTCGCGTCGTGGTGCCGTGGGCCGCGGGTGTCGCCTCGGCGCTCGGGCTCGTGGCCGCCGATCCGTCGGTCATCGAGATCCACGCGCACCTCGTGGCCGCAGCCGACGCCGACCCGGTGGCGATCACCTCGATCTTCGACGACCTCGCGGCGCGCGCCCTCGCCTCGTTGGGGCGCGACTCCGGCCAGGCCGAGGGCGTGCAGTTGCAACGCGTGATCGAGGCGCGGTACCCCGGGCAGGTGCACCAGCTCGCAGTCGAGATGCCCGACGGCCCGCTCACCCGTGCCGATCTCGACGCGGCCGTCCTGCGCTTCCACGACCTGTACCGCGCCACCTACGGCATCGACACGCAGGCCCCCGTGCAGTTCGTGACGTACCGCATGCGCGCGGTGGAACCGGTCGAGAAGCCCGAGCCCTTACGCGATCAGCCCGCGCCGTACACCCCCGAGCCCATCGGCGTGCGCGACGTGTACTTCGCCGAGAACGGCGCCCACAGGTCGGTGCCAGTCTACCGGTGGGAGGACCTCCGTCCCGGTGCGTCCATCGCGCAGGCGTCCATCATCGAAGGTGCGGCCACGTCCATCGTGGTCCCGCCCGCATGGAGCGTCACCCTCGACACCATGCGCAACGTGGTCTTCGCCTCGCAGGCCTGACGTCAGCCGCGGAGCTGCGGGATGTCGGCCGTGGCTCGCGCTGCGGTGCACGCGCCACGCGTGTCGCACGCCGCGAGGTGGTCGTTCACGAGCCCCATGGCCTGCATGAACGCGTACACGGTGGTGGGGCCGACGAACTTCCAGCCGCGCTTCTTGAGATCCTTCGAGAGCCGCACGCTGGTGGGTGTGGTCGCGGGAATCCCCGAGCCGTGCGCGGAGTCGCCTTCTCGAGCCGTCGGTTCGAACTGCCAGACGTACGCGGCGAGCGACCCCGCTTCGTCGACGAGCTCACAGCAACGCTTGGCGTTGTTGATTGCCGCTTCGATCTTGCCTCGATGGCGCACGATGCCCGCGTCGGCGAGCAGCCGGGCGATGTCGGAGTCGTCGAAGCGGGCCACTTGTTCGAAGTCGAAGCCCGCGAACGCGCCGTGGAAGTTCTCGCGTTTGCGCAGGATCGTGAGCCACGAGAGGCCCGACTGGAAGCCCTCGAGCACGAGCTTCTCGTAGAGCCGGAAGTCGTCGACGACGGGGCGCCCCCACTCGTTGTCGTGGTAGTGCACGTAGTCGGGATGGTCGCCGGGCCACCAGCATCGTGCGACGCCGTTGTCGTCGAGGCGGACCCACTCGGTGATGTCGCTCATGGTGGTGTCGCTCGGTGTCAGGCCGGGGCTTCGAACGCGGCAACGAGGAAGTCGGTCACCAGGTCGGCCAGCTCGTCGGGCGACGGCTGCGCGCCCACCCGGCGCGCGAGCCACGCGGGCAGCATGTCGTTCGCGAACGACGCGTCGATGACGTCACGAGCGAGGGCGAACCGCACGGCGCGGGCCATGGGCGGCAGCTGCGGCGTGACCTGTTCGAGTGCGTCGAGGAAGCGTCGGGTGTAGGGGCCGAAGTACTTCTCGAGGAGCATGGCCGCGTCGGGATCGGCGCGCATCGCCTGGCGGCAGCGCAGGAACACGCGGCCGCCTTCGAGGTGATCGTCGGCCAGCTCGGCCGATGCGGTGACGAGCACGCGTACGACTCCCCGCACCGTGGGATCCGACGCGAGCGCGAGGTCGAGGAGCTCGGTGCGCCGGCTGCCGATCTGCTGCGCGCGTCGTTCGACGATCGCGTGGATCAGCCCTTCCTTCGTACCGAAGTAGTAGTTGATGGCCGCAGTGTTGGCCCGCGCCCGCGACGTGATGTCGCGCACCGAGACGTTGCCGATGCCCCGTTCGCCGATGAGCTCCTCGGCGGCGCGGATGAGGCGGTCGCTGGTGGGAGCAGTGGCCGAACCGTTGACGGTGCGACGAATCGGGCGGGTGCGGGTCGGGGCCACAGGGCCGAACTGTACTCGAACAGATGATTGAAACAGATATGTCATCGGGTCCGACCGAGAACTACGCTGGGTCGTCGCCGCCGTGGCGGGGGATTCCGGAGGTCGTCATGCACGAAGCACGCATCGGTGTGATCTACAACATGGCGCCGCAGCCGCCGTCCGACAAGGACACCACGTGGTTCCCGGCCGGCGCGCTGTCCATCGGTGTCGAGTTCCGCGACGTCAACCCCGACGACCTGCTCGAGCTGTACAAGGACGACCCCGCGCAGCTCAAGGAGCTCCTCGAGAAGTCACCCGACGGCGGCTTCGCCGACAACGGGGTGTCGCTGCACGTGCGCGACGCGGCCGACGAGCACGAGTACCTGCGGTTCGATTGCTTCGACAACGAGCCGCACTACCACTACATCCACAACTCGACCGACCCGTACATCAACAACGTGGTCACCTACGACCCGTACGCGCTCGGTGACATGCTGCCGTTCGCCATCGGATGCCTGCGCACGCGCCTCACCGACATGCTGCCCCGCGCCGGCGCGGCCGACCTCGCGACCAAGGTCGACGTCGACCTCGTCAACAAGGTCGTCGATGAGGTCGAAGCCGTCGCGTCACAGGCCATCGCCAACATGCGCCGCCTGCACGCCGCCACGAGCTGACCCGCCAGGCACCAACCGCGCCGCTCGATCGGGCTACTGCGCTACAGCGTGACCGTGCGCGCGTAGTCGGCGACTGCAGTGCCCTCGAACGCCTTCGGGTTGTTGCGCCGGTGCAGGCGCACCACGTTGTCGCACGAGAACGCCTTGAAGTCGGCCCGGCTCATCACCCCGTTGTCGACGAGGCCCCAGGCCTCGCCGAGCACGTCGTCCATGACCGGCACGTCCCAGTGGCCGACATCGCTGCCGAGCATTGCGTTGAGCCGCGCACCGAACGGGTTGCGCGCCGCATCGAACGCCCAGGCGTTGGTGGTGTCGTCGGCCTCGCAGCCGAAGTAGAAGCGCGGCACGAACAGGTCGACGAGGTCCTCGGGCGAGGTGATCTCGGCGCGCCAGAAGTCGTCGAGCTCGGCGGGCGCGCCGTCGTGCATGCCGTGGGTCGCGTCGCGCACGTCGTCGCGGGCGTACCGCTCGCCGCCGTGTTCGGCGAGCAGCGCGTAGAAGGCTTCGACGTCGAGCTGCTTCGGGTCGAGCCCCTCGATGTTCCTGCCGCCGCGCTTCTCCCATCGGGCCAACAGGTCGGCGAGCAGCGTGACGCCCCACGCCACGCCGCCTTCGAGGAAGGCGAACGACAGCTCGGGGAAGCGGCGCGTGACACCACCTATGAGCAACGCCTTCGCCGTGGCCTGGTTCGCATCGGAGAAGCTGCCGATGTGGTTGAACATGTAGTTCGACGTGGCTCGTAGGCCGATGCCCTGTGAGCCGGTGTGGAACGTGGGCGCGACACCGAGCTCGACGCAGCGCTGCCAGAGCGGGTCGTAGTCGAACGCGCTCTCGATGGCGAAGAAGTCGAAGTACGGGCCGTCTCCACCGGTGCGCGGCACGTGCGCCGTGAACATCGTGGTGGTGAGCCCGAGCTCGAGCACCGCGTGATCGAGGATGTCGATCGCCTCCTGCGGTGATTGCATCGGGATGATCGCGGGGATCGTCAGGCGATCCTCGAGCCCGCGGATCAGCTCGCGGTAATACGTGTTGTAGGCCCGGACGAGCACGTTGCGTTCGTCGGGATCCGCGGTGCGGGCGGTGCCGAGACCCTGGGTCCCGTAGACGATCGCGTAGTCGAAGCCCAGCTCGGGCAGCCGCTCGTGCAGCAGGGCCGGTACGAATGCGGTGGCGCGATCGCGGGCGTCGCGCGGCGTGCCCCACCACGCGAACGACTTACCGCTCACGTGGAACTTGCGGTCGTTGCTGGCATCCATGAACTTGTCGGCGTAGCGCGCACCGCCGAGCTCGCGGACGTACTCCGCGACGATGGGGCGCACCTCGAGCAGGTGGCCGTCGGCGTCGATCACGGGATGGTCGAGCTCGCGGCGGACGTCGGCCGGTGTGCGGTGCGTGACCGTCATGTCGTTGCTCCTGCCTCGACCGGTTCAGGTCGCTTCGGAATGCGGATGGCGAGCGCCAGCGCAAGCACGAACACGGGCACCAGGAAGAGCCAGACCTCGTGCAACTGGTCGAGTGCTTTGGTGCCCACCTCGGAGGTGTCACCGAGGATGCCGAACGCGGTGGCGATGCCGGCGAGCGCGCCGCACTGTCGTGCCGTCATCAAGATGGCGACACCGACGCCGTAGTTGGTCTCGTCGAGCTCGCGCGCACCGATGCCGTTCATCATGCTGAGGCCGATGCCCCAACCGCCGATACCGGCAACGATCACCGCGGGGAAGAAGTGCGTCCAGTACTGCGGTTCCTCGGTCGGCACGAACTGCAGGAAGAACATGGTGGCGAGCATCAGAGAGAGACCGAAGATCAAGATGCTGCGTTCGTCGAATCGTCTCGATGCACGCACCACGCCCACTGCGGTTAGCGACGCGGCGATGGAGAACGGCACGATGGCCATGCCCGCCTCGAACGTGGAGTAGCCCCACACCCGTTTGAGGAACTGCGGCATCATCGAGAAGTTGGCGAAGATGCCCGCGGGGATCACGATCGACAGCAGCGCGGTGCGCCGATACGTGTTGAGTCGGAACAACGCCGGCTCGACGATGGGCGCGGGGTGGTGCTTGCACCGCCACCACACCGTGGGCGCGAGCACCAACACGACGACCAGCGCGGCGATCACCCGTGGGTCGCCGATTCCCCACGTGCGGCCTTGCGCGAGCACCAACGCAGACGCGCCCAGCGTGACGGCTGCGAAACCGATGCCCAACACGTCGGGCATCGAGCCGACGACGTGCTTCTCGGTGTCGACCTTGACCGCGAGTGTGCGGACCAGCGCGATCACGCCCACCGGTACGTGGACGAAGAAGGCGCTGCGCCATCCGAACCGGTCGACCAGCCCGGTGCCGACCGACGGGCCGAGCGCTCCCGCAACGGCACCGACCGCGGTCCACATGGCGATGACGCGGGTGGCCTGACCCTTCGGCCACACCGCGAGCACGAGCGCGAGCGACGACGGGAACACGAATGCCGCACCGAGCCCTTGGACCGCACGGCCGATGAGCAACACGGTGAAGTTCGGGGCGCAGCCTCCGATGAGCGAGCCGGTCACGAACAACCCGAGGCCGATCATGAACGTGGTGCGCCGACCCTTGCGGTCGCCGATGCGCCCCACCGCGACGAGCGACGACGCCATCGTGATCGTGTAGACGGTGACGATCCACGAGATGCGCGCCGGGCCGGTCTGGCCGACACCCTCGCCGATGTCGACCAGTGCGATCGGTATCAGCGTGCTGTCGAACGACATCAGGAACACCGCGACCGCGGCGATCGAGAAGACCACCCAGTGCTGAGGCAGCCGGGACTGCTTCGGCTGAACGTCGCGCGCCACGGTGTCGGTCAACGGATCCCCCTCGCTCGATCATTGCACGATGCATAGGTTGGGGGTCGAGGGAAGGGGGTGTGACGTGGGCGCATCGCAAGGGGAAGGTTCGTCGAGCTGGGCGCTCGAGCGGTTCGAGATCAACGATCTCGTGGCTCGGTACGTCGAGGCGGTCGCGCTGTTCGACGAGGCGCTGTACCGGTCCGTGTGGTCCGGCGACGCGGTGTGGGTGGTCGATGGCCGCGGGTCGTTCCATGGCCCCGACGACATCACCGCCCTGTTCGTCCGACTGCGGGCACGCCAGGAGTTCGCCGTGCAGCGGGTGGTGAGCGGGCGGGTCGAGCGGGGCGCCGACGCCACCCGCGCCACCGGACGATGGGTGATCCACTCGCTCACCCGCACCGCCGGGGCGGGGGCCGAACTGGTCGGCGTCTACGACGATCAGTACGTGCGCGAGGCCGACGGCTGGAAGTTCCGCGAGCGGACGTTCACCCCGCTGTACCGCGGCCCGGTCGCGCTGGACGGCACCGTCTTCGCGCCGCCGGGCGCCGGTGAGGTCAGACGATGAGCCGCCGCGCCGCGCGCACCCCGGCCTGCATCGCGCCTTCGACGTACCCGGTGAACGGGCCGCAGTGCTCGCCCGCCAACGCGATGCGGCCGGACACCTCGCGCAGCGGGTCCCAGTAGGCGCCCACCTGGCCCGGGCCGAACACCACGTAGCACCCGCCTCGACGGCTGCTCGGCGTCCATCGCCACGTGCCGCCCACCGGGGCGATGTTCGTCCCGGTGAGCTGCGCGACATCGGTCGCGGCTTGGGCCACCACGTCGCGCGGGGGTCGAGCAGCAAGGCGGTCGGCGCGCGACGCTCCCGTGTAGGTCGTGACGAGACCCGTGCCGGACTGCCAGGCGAGCGCGGTCGGCAGATCGGACGCGACCGCCCACCCGGGAACCGTTACGCCGGGCGCCGCGATGGTGGCCTTGACGAGCGACCCGTAGCGCAGCGACACCGCAGCGTCGCGCCACACCTGCGGTAGGTGCTGTTCGACGTCGAGCGTCGCGAGCGCGCGGAGCGGAACGGCGAGCACCACCGCCGCGGCGCGCACGATCTCGCCCGCCGTGGTGTGCACCTCGATCGGCCCGTCCGGCTCCGCCGCACGTACGCGCTCCACCCGCGTGCCGAGGCGCAGCTCCGACGGGGCCGGCAACGACGCGCCGAGGTGCGCGGCCACCGCGCCGAGACCTTCGACTACGCGCACCGATCTCCCGCCGCTGTCGAGTGCGGCCTGCTGCACCACGAACAGGGCCGACACGTTCTCGGGTTCGGCGCCGAGCACGCCTTGGATGAACCGACCGAGCTGCGCGCGCGACGCGGGCGGCGCGTCGACATCGGCGGCGATGTCGTCGAACAGCGCACTGATCGGGCGAGCGTCGAGGTCTGCGGCATCGGGGTGATCGTTCGGGCGATCGGGGTCGGCGATGCCCGACGCGAGCGCGCTCATGCGTTGCCAGTACGTCGTGGCCAGCCGCGCATCGGCCGGGTCGTTCGCGGGGTGCGTCGCCGAGGGCGCGAGCACGCCGCCGCGAAAGGAGTACAGCTCGCCGCCGACCGGGGCGAGCGTGACACCCGCGCGCTTGCATGCGTCGCGCAACAGCGCATGGTTCGCATCGACGAACTCGGGGCC
>JBKJKR010000068.1:0-2895 GCA_046597135.1 Acidimicrobiales bacterium
CGTGCGAGTACCCCGGTTATCCGATGCAGTACTCGGCGTTCGGTCCGGCGTTGCACTCGTGTCCGCCGCCCACGTTCGGCCAGCACAACGACGAGGTGCTGCGCGAGGTGCTCCACCTCGGCGAGGACGAGATCAGCGAGCTACGAGCAGCCGGTCACATCGGCGAGCGACCCGCCCTCGTGTGATCGCGTTCGCGCGTTTGCCGGCATGGTCAAACTCCAGCGGCGCGGAAGCGACGTAGCCGAAGGCTGTTCGACACGACGAACACGCTCGACAGCGCCATCGCCAGGCCGGCGAGCATCGGGTTCAGCAGCCCTGCCGCGGCGAGCGGAAGCGCAGCGATGTTGTAGGCGAACGCCCAGAACAGGTTCGCCTTGATGGTGCGAAGCGTGGCCCTCGAGAGCCGGACCGCGTCCCCGGCGGCCCGAAGATCGCCGCGCACGAGCGTGATGTCGCTGGCCTCTATGGCGACGTCGGTCCCCGTGCCCATGGCCAGGCCCAGATCGGCTTGTGCGAGTGCGGCAGCGTCGTTGACGCCGTCGCCGGCCATGGCGACGACCCGGCCCTCCGCCTGCAGCCGGCGGATCACGTCGACCTTGCCGGCGGGGAGCACCTCGGCGATCACGTCGTCGATGCCGACCTGTGCGGCGACGGCACGCGCCGCTCGTTCGTTGTCGCCGGTGAGCAGGATCGGGTGAAGGCCCAGGCGTCGAAGCTCGGCGACGGCTGTCGCGGAGGTGGGCTTGACGGTGTCGGCGACGCTGATCACCGCGCGCGCCAGTCCGTCCCACCCGACGAAGATCGGTGTGCGTCCCGCCGCTTGTGCCTCGTCGCGCGCCGCGGCGAGATGGTCGTCGAGATGCAGCGACCAGTCGGCGAGGAACCGCTCGCGACCCGCGACCACGGCATGCCCGTCGACGATGCCCTGAACGCCGAGGCCTTCGGTGTTGGTGAACTCGTCAGGGTCGGTCGGCTCGAGACCCTCGGCGCGTGCGCCCGTCACGATCGCCCGAGCGATCCGGTGCTCGGACGCGCGCTCGACGGAGGCTGCGAGGAACAGGGCCTCGGCCCGGGTGGTGTTGTGGGTGGTGATCACGTCGACCAGTGCCATGGCACCGGCGGTGACCGTGCCGGTCTTGTCGAGCACGATGGTGTCGACCCGTCGAGTGGACTCGAGGATCTCGGGTCCCTTGATCAAGATGCCGAGCTGTGCGCCGCGGCCGCTACCGACCATGAGCGCGGTGGGCGTGGCCAACCCGAGCGCACACGGGCAGGCGATGATGAGCACCGCGACGGCGGCCGTGAAGGCCGTGGTCGCGGCGTCGTCGGACGCGGCGGTGATCCAAAACCCGAGCGTGGCAAAGGCCAGTGCGATCACGACCGGCACGAAGACGGCCGAAACCCGATCGGCCAAGCGCTGCACGTCAGCCTTGCCCGTCTGCGCGTCCTCGACCATTCGCCCGATCTGCGCGAGCGCGGTGTCGGCACCGACGCGAGTCGCGCGCACCATCAGGCGCCCGGTGGTGTTCACGGTGGCCCCGGTGACGCGGTCGCCCGGGCCGACGTCGACCGGCACGGGTTCACCGGTGAGGAGCGACGCGTCGACGGCGGAGGTCCCCTGTTCGACGAGGCCGTCGGTGGCGATCTTCTCGCCGGGGCGCACGACGAACAGATCGCCGGCCTCGAGCTGCTCGGAGGGCACTCGTGTCTCGACACCGTCGCGGATGACGACGACGTCCTTCGCGCCGAGCTCCAGCAGTGCGCGGAGCGCGGCGCCGGAGCGGCGTTTGGCGCGCGCTTCGAAGTAGCGGCCCGCGAGGATGAACACGGTCACGCCGGCGGCGACCTCGAGGTAGATCTGCGATGCGCCCATGCCTCGCTCGGGGCGGACGGAGAAGCCGTGACGCATGGACAGCTCGCCGGCGTCGCCGAGGAACAACGCGTACAGGCTCCAGCCGAACGCAGCCAGTGTGCCGACCGAGATGAGCGTGTCCATCGTGGCGGCGGCGTGGCGAAGGTTCGTCCAAGCGGCATGGTGGAACGGCAGTGCACCCCACACCACGACCGGTGCGGCGAGAGTGAGCGAGAGCCATTGCCAGCCGTCGAACTGCAGGGAGGGCACCATCGCGAGCGCGATCACCGGTACGGTAAGAATCGCCGAGATCGTGAGACGACGACGGAGCGCGGCCGTGGGATCGGGCAGTGTCTCCGCTGACGCATCGGGGCCGGCGGCCGACGCAGCCGGCCTCGGCAGGTGGGCGGCGTACCCGGTGGCCTCGACCTGCGCGATCAGATCGGCGGGCGTGACGGGACCACTGAACGCGACCTTGGCCTTCTCGGTCGCGTAGTTCACCGTGGCGGTGACGCCGTCCATGCGGTTCAACTTCTTCTCGATGCGTGTCGCGCACGACGCGCAGGTCATGCCGTCGATGTCGAGGCTGATCTCGGTGATCGGGGCGGCATCGTCGGAGGCTTCGACCAAGGTCGGAACGGCCGACGTGGAGTCAACATTCGACATGTCAGTGACCCCCGGCGTGCGTCGTGGTGGGAGCGTCTGCATTGCCGCCATCCGAGACGGTGACGGTGAAGGCGGCGGTGCGCACGACGCCCTCATGGGCGAAGTCGAGAAACAACCGATAGGTGCCGGCCGAAGGGAACTCGGCATCGAAGCGGATGTCCGCACCCGAGTCGCCGTGCGGGTGCACGTGCAGATAGGCGAGGTCGCCGGCGCGGATCGCCACGAGGTGTCCTGCTGCGCCCAGATAGCGTTCGGTGGCCAGTGCCTGACCGGCGCGTGAGACGGAGAACCGCAACGCGGCCTCGCCAACCTGGGGTGTGCCCTGCATCGTGACGGTGTAGCCATCGACGACGAACTCGTCGGTCGGTTCGGGCACC
>JBKJKR010000130.1:0-3635 GCA_046597135.1 Acidimicrobiales bacterium
TGTGCGAGGCCTTCGTGCTTGGCGTATATCCGGCTCATCACAATCGAGGGTGTAGTCGGGGTCTGAAGCCGCCGGTCTCGAGGAGGGATCGGGCTATGTAGTTGGTGAGGTTTCGGAACCCGAGGGCGGATCCGCGGAGGTGCTCGAGGCGGCCGTTGATCGCTTCGGTGGGGCCGTTCGAGGTGTGGGGCCGATCGAAGTACGCGAGCACATCCGCGGCGCGTTTCTTGAGGGTGCGTCCGAGTCGGGCGAGCTCTTTGAGCGCCTTCGGCACGCCGGCGCTGAGCGAGTCGATGACGGCTTGCATCAGCTGGCGGGCGTGGCGCCGGTCCGGTTCGCGGTATGCGGCGATCATCCGCTGGTACACCGCCCACGTTGTCTCGACGTCGACGTGGGTGTCGCCGGCGAACAGCGTGTCGAGCCGCTCGTGTTGTCGGGTGGTGAGCAGACCAGTGCCGGTCTGCAATGTGCGCCGGGCTCCGTAGAGGGGGTCGCCCTTGCGGCCGCGATGGCCGAGCGTGGCCTGTTGGACGCGTCGGCGGCAGTCATCGAGTGCTTCGCCTCCCAAGCGGACGACGTGGAACGGGTCCATGACCGCGACGGCTTCGGGGAGTTCCTCGGTTGCCGCGGTTTTGAAGCCGGTGAAGCCGTCCATCGCGACGACCTCGATGCCGTCGCGCCACGCTTGCGGTCGTGCGGCGAGCCACGTTTTGAAGGCGTGTTTCGTGCGGCCTTCGACCATGTCCAACAGGCGCGCCGGGCCTGTGCCGTCACGTATAGGGGTCAGGTCGATGATCACCGTCACGTACTTGTCGCCGCGTCGGGTGTGGCGCCACACATGCTCATCGACCCCAAGCACCCGCACCCCGTCGAACCGGGTTGGATCGGCGATCAACACCCGCTGGCCTTCCGCGAGCACGGCGGTGTTGGCGCAGTTCCACGACACCCCGAGCGCCTCCGCGACCCGAGCAACGGTCAAGTGCTGACAGACGATCGCGACGAGTGCCCAGCGAAGACCGCCACGGGAGATCTTCGCCCGAGGCTGCGCGGCGGCCGCCAGGTCTTGGCGCCACACCCGCCCACAGTCGTCGCACGCGTAGCGCGCGACGGTCACCTCGAGCGTGGTCGGCCGCCACCCGAACGGCGCGTGCGCCAACCGGCGAACCACCGAATCGCGTGGCGCTCCTTCGCTCCCGCACCGCCGACACCACCGATCGCTCTGCGCGCCAACGGCACGACACGCCAGCGTCGCCCGACCCAGCTCGACGCGCTGGCCGACCACCACCAGACCGAGATCATCAAGGCGGCAGAACGCGGTCAGATCAGGGGCATCGAAGATAGCGTCGCGCACGGTCGAGGTCTTTCAGCTGGCTGGCGTAGGAACCTCCATCATGGAAGACCTCGACCACCCCACCGAGCGATCCCGCGGGCGCCGGGCGAGGCGCTGGCTACACCCTCATTCGCGAAGAGCCCGTTTTGGCTCGCGCTGCGAGCATGGGTGTGACGAACGGATGGTGACAGCAAGAATGTTCATAGTGACCTCGATCGGTGGATGGACTCCGCAATTCGGTTTGACACATTACGGCCGCGGTCCAGTGGGTCGGGTCCGATGACCTATCCGGTATCGAAGATTCCGGGCGTATTTGCCCAGTTGAGAGGACTAACGGGCTACGGGCGCTGGTCGATGGGGCTACATGCGTACCCGTGCGTCTCGATCTCTCCGCGTCGACCTTCTCGAGCACGGCCTTCCCATGAAGATCGCCGACGAGCTCCACAACGCCGCCACCGGTCGCCCGACTCGCCGCCGTGCGCGTGCGACCGCCGAGGTTGCCGAACGGTGCACCAAGCGGTTGCTGTCGGGTGAACTCGACGTCGAAGCCGTGTACCGGCGCGTGTGGGGCGTCGGGATCGATGACTACTTCGCGACCCTCGTCTCAAGCGACCCTCGCGCGACGTAGCCGTGCACGTTCCGTGGCCGTAGTGGCGCCCCAAATGCCGACCTCGTGCTCGTGTGGGTGGCCACGAGAATCTGCCCGCTCACGGCCACCGGCGACTGCCCACTGATGGCCACCTCGCCACGATTCGTGGTCGCGTTCCGTGCGGGGAAGGTGCCGTTCGGGCAGCACGACTTCGCCGGTTACCGCGCCGAGAGCGCCGCTCTCTCGCTCGACGAGTTCGGCTCGAGGTCAGTGGGGGATCGGCGGCCGTCTCGGCGTGTTGAGCCCGGCGATGAAGAAGTAGACCGCCGTGATCAGGACGGCGATCCACAGACCGAATGCGACGGTCGCGTCGGCGCCCCACTCGTCGCCGAGGATGGGCAGGCTCACGAGGTACACGATGGGAAGGAGCGCGGTGAGGATCTTGGCGATCGCGAGTCGTCGCCGCCGGAGGTCCGTGCCGCCGTGGGTGTCGAGTGACTGCGCGAGCTTGCTCCGCTGACTCAAGCCGAGCACGATCGCGATCGGCAACAACGCCAACCCGGGGGCGAGGCCCAGCGGCACGCTGAGGATCCCGAGTGCGGCGAGCACCACGATCCCGGCGGTGAGCACGGCAGGCTGGCGTCGTTCGTTCATGAGTGTCTCCATTCGGTAGCGGGGAGCGGTGACGGCCACGTCGAGCGCTACGCGTTGCCAAGCGCGGCGCGCACCAAGGTCGGCTGAGAGGTCGGCGAGCGCCTGCACGAGGTCGTCGGCGTACCGGTCGCGGAAGTCGCGTGGGTAGAGCGCCAACAGCAACCGGTATGTCGTCGGAGCAATCCCGGACGCCATCTCAGGCCAGCCCAGGTCGGAGGTTGGACCGGGTGATGCGGACGAGCGCGGCGAGGCGGTCGGCCTCGGCCTGGCACACCTGGCGCCCCAGCGCGGTCAGGTAGTAGTAGCGGCGGCGGGCGTCGTCGTCGGCCGGTCGCCGATCCGATTCCTCGACGAGCTTGCGATCGACCAGCTTGGCGAGCGTTCCATAGAGCGTGGCCGGACCCATTCGGACGAGGCCGCCGGACGACTCCTCGACGGCGCCCATGATGGCGTAGCCGTGCCGGTCGCCCGCGGTGAGCGCGACGAGCACATGGAACTGGGCCTGCGGCAGCGGGAGGAACGAGTTCGGATCGGATCGAGGCGCGTTCACCGGTCCACTATCTATCGACTTTCGCTATATTGTCAAGTGATAGATCTGGGAGGACACCCAAGATCCACACCTTGAGGTCTGGCGGAAGTACTTCAAGCGTGTCGGCAAGTCGGCTCGCACCGGGATCTGGCACGAGACCTTTCTGGTCCGAGCTGGCGAATTCGAAGCGATCTACACGAACATGCCGGACTTCGGCCTTGCGAAAGCCGCGAGAGTGGTGCCAGTCGCTGAATCCGTCGCGGCGAGGGACCGGATCAAGGCCAGCAAGAACTGACGCCACCTCACCCGAGCATCTCGACGGAGCCGGGGGGTGTACACCGTTGGGCGGTTCGTTCATGATGTGACCATGTGACGACCAGAGGAGATGGGTTCGATGGGGTTTGTGCAGATCATCAAACTGTCCACGGCGGATTACGCCGGTGTCGAAGCGGCGCACGAGGAGTGGCTGAGCGCCACCGAAGGTCAGCGAACCGTGACCCGCGAGATCTTGTGTGAGAACCCTGACATGCCAG
>JBKJKR010000477.1:0-2806 GCA_046597135.1 Acidimicrobiales bacterium
TTGTTGGGCGAGCCCGCGGCAAATCTGACCTTCCCCGAGCTCGACCCTCCCGAGCACCGACTGCGGCGACGCGTGCTCGGGGAAGGTCAGATTGGCTGCGGGCTCGCCCAACAGGACCTGGTTCGGCGTCTGACCGTTGCGAACCGAGAAGCTGACGGTGTCGGAGCAGGCCTGCCACACGGCATCGAAGCCGGCCAGCGCCCAGGCGTTGTACGCCGGCATGAAGTGGACCGGGTCGTGGCGACGAAGTTGCGCGTAGAGGTCGTGCGGGTCGTGCATGGCCTCGTCGGAATACGGGTCGTAGTTCACTGCGCGGCCATCGATTCGGAGAGCGCTTCGGCGGTGAGGCCGTGATGGCCCCATTCGTCGCCGCCCGTGAACTCGTTGACCACCCACGTGTGGTCATCGACGAGACGGCCATCGCAGCCGATCTCGACCTCGAACCCGGCCGGGCTGCGCAAGTAGAACGACAGCATCCGGTCGTTCTTGTGCCGACCGAGCGACGCGGTGATGTGCAGCCCCGCGCGGGTTGCGCGTTCGAGTGCATAGCCGACCTGATCGATGTCGCCGACTTCGAACGCGACGTGGTGCAGACCCGTCGCCGGACCCAGCGCGGCGAGCGCGACCGAATGGTGCCGAGGAGTGCACCGCAAGAACTGCACCGACATCCCGGGGCCGACGACCACGTAGTCGCTCAGCTTCATGCCGAGCACGCGGCGGTAGAAGTCCATCGACGCATCGAGATCGGGCGCCAGGATGACGACGTGACCGAAGCCGAGTGAGCCGCTGACGAACCTCGGCACGCCGACGGGCGACACGAAGCCGCCGTCGACAGTCGGGCCCCAGCACAGTTCGACGCGCACGCCGGACGGGTCCCGCAGCACCACCAGGTCGCGCACGCCGCGGGCTTGGCGATCGCCATCCGCGCCGCGCTCGAACTCGGTGCCGGTCGCTTCGAGATGCGCCAACGCACCGTCGAACGCCGCGGCCGAACCGAGCTCGAACCCGACGTAGCGCAAGCCGGGTCGGTCGGCACCGTGGACGGCGAGACGCCACTGCCGTTCGTCGGCCTTGAAGAACCGGGCGTCGCCGGATGGCGCTCTCGGCGGACCCGACGCGGGCATCAGGCCCACCACCGACGAGGCGAACTCGGCCCAGGCGCCGAGGTCGGGGACGTCGAGTCCGATGTAGCCGATCCCGAGCAGGTCCATGCCGCGCAAGTCCGTGCCGTGCAAGTCCATCTGACGCCCCCGTCCCCACAGTCGTCCCCATATTTGTGAACGGTACGTACAGTAACATAGGGTTCCGACGTGATCACCAGGGATGCACCGGCTCGCCTCCCCGTACCGGACAAGGCACCGCCGGGCCGGCCGCGCAGCCAGAAGCGCCGGCTCGCCGTGCTTTCGGCGACCCTCGACGAGCTGGCCGACAACGGCATCCGCAGCATGACCATCGAGGCCATCGCCGAACGGGCCGGCGTCTCCAAGGTCACGATCTACCGCTGGTGGCCCGACAAGATCGCGCTCGCCCTCGACGCGTTGCACGAGCTCCCGGAGCTCGCCGTGCCCGACTCCGGCAGCCTCGAAGGTGACCTCCGCTTGTTGCGCGTCGCGCTCATCGAACTGATCGACACCACGCGCCTCGGCGACGTGCTCCCGGCGTTGATCGCCGAGCGCCGGCGGTCGGAGCACCACGACGCGATCAGCGGCTACATCGACCAGCGCTCCGAGCCGTTTCGCCTCATCGTCCTGCGGGCGCTCGCACGCGGTGAGCTGCCCGACCACATCGACACCGACCTCATCGCGCACCTGTTCGCCAGCCCACTCAGCGGCTCGATACTGCTGCGCGACGCGCCGCTCGACGAGGCGCAGTGGATCACCACCATCCGGGTGCTCGTCGCCGGGCTGCACAGCACCAGAGACCAAACCGGAGGATTGCCGACATGACCATCCACGCCGTCGATCTCGGCATCGTCAGCGCCGACCCGACCCTCGTCGACTTCTACGAACGCGTCCTCGAAGCGACGAGGCTCGAGGCCCGCGCGCTGCCGATGGGCACGATCCATCGCCTGAGCGTCGGACCCGTGACCCTCAAGATCATGGTGCCCGCCGAACCACCCGCCGCCGAGGAGCCGACCGACGCGTTCTGGCATCGCCAGGGTTATCGCTACTTCACCGTGTGGGTCGATGATCTCGACGCACTGGCCGACCGCTGGGCCGTGCAGGGTGGCGTGGTCACGATGGCGCCCTTCGAACTGCGCCCTGGCGTCCGCACGGCGGTGCTGACCGATCCCGACGGCAACGCCGTCGAAGCAATGCAGGGCTGACCATCGTGACCCGCAGCGCGCCGCTCAGCCGGCGAGGCGGCTGTAGTCGACGCGGTGGCCCCGCTTCTCGAGCTCGGGCACGACCTTGGTGCCGAGCAGCTCGATGTTGCGCATGATCTTCTCGTGCGGCAGATCACCGAACTGGCAGTAGCAGAGCAGCTGGTCGACGCCGGCCTCGGCGTAGCGGAGGATCTTCTCGAGGCACACGTCGGGCTCGCCGATGATGATCATGTCCTCGTTGGTGTACTTCTCGACGTCGATGTTGCCCTCGATGCTCGGCCGCAGCAACGGGAACACGAGGTCCTGCTCCTCCTGGGTCAGGTTCGGCAGCTCCCACTTCAGCGTGAACTCGGCGTTGTGGCGGTACCACCACGTGACCGACTCCCACAGGCCGTAGTTCGCCGCCTCGTCGAGGTCGTCGGCGCAGTGCACGAGCGTGTACACGCCGACGCGGTCGTTCTTCACCCGGGTGAGCATGTC
>JBKJKR010000398.1:0-3287 GCA_046597135.1 Acidimicrobiales bacterium
GATCGATCCCAGTTGCACCTCGATCTTGTGCGGGAGAAACAGGTCGTCGTCGTCGAGGAAGGCAATCCATCGAGTCGTCGCGTGCTGAACCCCGATGTTGCGCGCGCCGGCCGCGCCGCTGGCCTTCCCGGTGCGCACCACCACGAGCGTCGGATCGTTGAAGTGCGCCTCGATGTCGTCGTAGCCCGAGACGTCCTCGCCGTCGACCACCAAGATCACTTGACGTGCCCGGCGGGTCTGGGCGAGCGCGGAGAGGACGGCGACGCGACACACCTCGGGGCGGCCATAGCTGGGGATGACGACGGTGACGTCGGCAGGTTCGGCGACACGGGGTAGGGAGGTCATGGCCGACAAGGTACCGGTAAGGTTCGTGTCACTCGGCACTTGTTCGTCTCGGAGGCCCTTGCTCACCCCTGGCCTGGCCCGTTGGCCATGGCGACGACGGCGACATTCGCGGGCCGACCGGCAGCAACACCGGCGCGACACCGACAAAATGCCTTCCGAGCAGACGATGCGTTCGATCCGTCACCTGCCCTCACCTACATCCTGGTCAGCGGCCTGCGACGCTCGGCGTGGCCCCTCTGAGCTCTCCAATCCGTTTCCGGTCGCCGGACGAACATTCCACATGACGACCAGCGGGCAGCGTGACCGGCCGAGTGCGGGGCCTCGCCGTCCGCTCGCGCTCGGGGTCCTCGCCGTTGCCATCGTCGCCGCAGTCGGTTGGAGCGTCAGCGACACTGAATCGCCATCGATGGCCGCGCACGTCGACCATGACGGTCGCGCCGGGGTGTTCTACGACCTGCGCGGCCTCGAGGTGGGGGACGAGATCAGCGTGGTGGCAGCAGACGGAAGCATGCAGTCCTTCGTCGTCGACAGCTTGCCGACCAACGTGAAGAAGTCGGCACTTCCCGCGGAGCAGATCTTCCGCACCGACGGGCCGGCGACGCTCGTGCTCGTGACCTGCGGCGGCCGGTTCGATCGCGTCGCACGGTCGTACGAGGAGAACACCATCGTCACCGCACGCCTCGCTTCATGAGCGACCGCGTCTCCATCGCCGCCGACGCGGACGACCCACGGCGACTGCTCGAGGAGCTGCGCGCCAAGGGCGTGCGAATCACGAGCGCACGTCGAGCGGTGCTTTCGGCGCTCACGGCGAGCGACGGGCACGTCACCGCGGACGACATCGCGGCGACCGTGCAACGTGCTTCGCCCGAGGTGCACCTGTCGACCGTGTACCGCACCCTCGAGTCCCTCGAGGAGCTCGGGGTGGTCGACCATGTGCACCTCGGCCACGGACGCGCCGTGTACCACCTCGCCGAGAACCGCCATCACCATCTGGTGTGCGAGTCGTGCAACGCGGTCGTGCACCTGCCGCGCGATGTCTACGACGAGCTCGCGCTCGAAATCGAGGAGCGGTACCGGTTCGCGTTGCGCCAACACCACTTCGCCTTGATCGGCATCTGTGAGGACTGTCGCGCGGCGCCGCCGGCCTGACCTGCCGACATGTGCGCCATTCCGATTCATTCGCAGATGCGAGACGTTCGCATATGGGGAATCGGGCCAAAAGACCCATCCGAATTGCCACCTCGTGCGAACGAGAGTGCATGACAACCTATTCGTTCACGCGTAGGAATCGAGGGGTGCGCTCAGCGCTCCTCGTTGTCATCGTGGCCGTCTCGGCATGCTCCGGTGGCAATTCGGACGGCCACGCACCTTCTCCCGCCTTGCAGCTCGGCTTGCCCGATCTGTCGAACACCTCGGTCGACGTGACCACGCCGCTCACCGTCGACCTGCCCAGCCCCGGCACCGCGGCGTCCACACCCGCCGACGCAGTCAATCGATTCGTGCGCGCCGAGCTCGACGGTGACGACGAGCTGTCCTACGACTTGTTGGCGGAGGCCGATCGCACGTCCGTGCGCACCCGTGTCGCGTGGAAGGCCATGCACAGCTCGCTGCCCGAGCTGGTCGGTTTCGTCGCCGCTGACAAACAGGCTGCGCCCTCCGACGGCGAGGCGAAGATCACCGGCGACGCCGAGTTCACGCCGCGGCTCGACGAGATCGGCGGCCTGGTCACCAGGCGCGCCGCGGTCACCTGGACCGCGGTCGCCGAAGACGGCGGCTGGCGCGTCTCGTATCAGCGCACGAGCATCAAACCGGTCTATCTCGACGACAAGGGCGCGACCCAGAGCGCGACCGAGTGGATCGCCGCTCGACAGGCCTGCGTCGACCCTGACCCGTCGCTCGAGTACGCGGGCGGCATCGTCGGCAGCGTGGGCATCGCCGCAGCGTTGTGCAAGACCACAGCGGCCAAGCCCGACGCGCCGAAACGTCTCGCGGATCGCCCCGACCCGGCGCCCGTCCTCGCGGCGTTCGGTCCCGAGGCCGACACGTGGGCCCGCATCATCCGCGTGACGGGCCGTCGCACGTTCAACATCGTGCTTGCGCCCCTCGCTGACCGCTGGATCGTGATCGGCCTGCTGGCCGACGGTCCTTGAGCTCTTCCATGACCGCGTTGCTGCCGGAGCACAAACCAGAAGGGAACAAGCGCATGCACTTGACTCGAAAAAGGCGGTACGGCCTTCTCGTAGGAGCGGGGGCCGGGTTGCTGACCGTCGGCCTCCTGTCTCCTTCGGGGGCGTCGAGCCACCGTGAGGCCCCCCTCATCACCGAGGATCCGGTTGCGGACAATACGGACGTGTACGCGTTCGTGAGCCCCGACAAGCCAGACACGGTGACGGTCGTGGCCAACTGGATCCCGTTCGAGGAACCGGCCGGTGGTCCGAACTTCCACAAGTTCGGCGATGACGTGCTCTATGAGATCAACCTCGACGTGAACGGCGATGCCTACAAGGACATCTCGTACAAGTTCCGGTTCAAGACCACGATCACGAACCCCAACACGTTCCTGTACAACACCGGTCCGGTGGCCTCGCTCGATGACCCGAACCTCAACGTCGTGCAGACCTACTCGGTGGACGAGGACTTCGGCGGCTACAAGCAGAACATCGGGAGCGGCCTCAAGGTTGCTCCGGCGAACGTCGGTCCCCGCTCCACTCCCGACTACGAGAAGAACCTCGGGAGCAAAGCGGTGTACGACATCGCATACGGCCAGCGCGTGTTCGCCGGTCCTCGTGACGATCCGTTCTTCGCGGATCTCGGGTCGATCTTCGACCTCGCGGGGTTGCGTCCGTTCAACCAGGCGCACCTGATCAAGCAACCCAAAGACAAGGGCATCGACAACCTGGCGCCGTACAACACGCACAGCATCGCGTTGCAGATCCCGATCT